>JAFAUR010000442.1 GCA_019243205.1 Acidobacteriaceae bacterium
CGTGATCGCTGAATGCGTGGTGCGATCCTGGAATCTCAATTTTCGGCATGTGACAGGAGGCGCAGTTGCTCGTCCCCGTTTTGCAAGCGCGTGCTGATGGTTTGCCGCCTCCGTGACAAGCGAGACATTTTCCGTCGTAACTAGCACCCACCCGATTAATTTCCTGATGTGGGTCGTGACAGGCCGTGCAACTGATGCGTTTATCGTCCGTGTCATAGCATTTGCTGTTAGTCAGACGATAGGGTTGAAAGCGCACCGTCAGAACGCCGAGACGTCCAGAGGCGGCAATCTCTTCCCAGGTGCGATGGCACTGTCCGCAGAAGTTAGAGGTTTGCTCCGTGCTCAAAGGGCGAAGGCTGTTCATGTGGGCCAATTTCGCGTCGCCGCGCTTGAGACCCTCCAGGTGATTGTCCGTCGAGCTGTGGCAGCGCTCGCATTGCACGCCGGGAATCAGCTTGCCGAAGGTGATCTGCCTGTTCTCCACGGCGTTAGTCGCATGGCAGCCGAAACATTGAGTACTCTCCTCATGGCTCATCAATAATCCGGCAGCTTGGGCGAGATTGGCCGGTTTTGTGTTCTGCGATGCCAGCGTCCAATCCAAGCCGTTGATTTCACGGTAAAAGCTGACACGGCTTTGATAAAGTTCCCCGTCCTTTTCGTACACATAGGTTTGCCCGACCGAGCCTAAGCCGAAAGCCCAGAGGAGAGGAACAGTAACGGTTTCCTGACCATCCGAAACGGAATAGATGCTGTCCTTCCCCTTGCGCTCGATGCAGTAGGAGTACGGGCCATTTTTAAAGGTCAGCACCGAATGATCTTTCAGAATCGCGCACTCGTTAACAGATTCCAGCGCATGCGCCATGGAAGTTTCGGGGTGCGGTTTGGCCTGTGCGGGATGGCATGCAGCGCACTGGCGGATGTTGCGGAATGTCGCAGAACTCCCGGTTTGCGCTTCCGCCTGTGAAATGATTACCGCCAAGATCAGCGCCAGAAAACAAACGGTCGATTTCATTGAGCAGGTTTAGCCGCAATTTCGGCGGAAGCCTGACGCTTCGCGTTCAGTTGGGCGACAATCGCCCGCTCGCGGTTGCCGTCTTCCTTTCTCTTTTCCCGGAAGTAGACGGTAGCAAGCGACACATGCGCCTCTAAAAATTGCGGCGACTCCTTCACGAGTGATTCCAAATCGCGTTGCGCTTGTTCGATTTCGCCTTTAGCCATCTCGAGCGCGGCAATTTGGTAGCGGACTCCGGGATCTCCAGGGCGGATCTGGAGCGCATGCTGCAGGTACTGGAGCGCTTTGTCGTTTTGTTCATCCTGACGGAGCAGGACTCCCATGCGGAGGTTGGAATCGAAGTTATTGGGATCGACTTGCAGTTCGCGCTCGAACGCTTTTCGCGCCCCGGCCTGGTCGCCGGTGACTAAAAGAGCTTGGCCGTAGTAGGAATACAAATCAGGAAGATTAGGATTAAGATCGATCGCTTTTTGCAGATCTTCAAGCGCTCCGGAAAAATCGCTGACCATGAACTTAGTTGTGCCCATCATCAGATGCGCTTCAGCGGAGTCTCCGTTCTTCAAAATCTTGTCAATGATGAGTTGTCCCTGCGCTGCCTGGCCGTCGCGAACCAAAGCAGTGCCTAATAGATAAATAAAAGTTTTGTCGTCGGGCTCGGCCTGCTGCACCGGCGTCAGGAGAGCAATGACATTCTTGTTCTGTCCGAGCCTGAGGTAACAATCGGCCAGCAAAGTAGTCGCTTGCTGACTGCCGGGAGCCTTTTCATGAACTTTTTTCAGAATATCCACAGCTGAATTGAGATCACCGCTTTTGTAATAAGCCAGCGCTAAATTCAGTTGAACCTGGGCATTCGGTTTGAGAGCTAAAGCCTGCTTGTACTCGCTGATGGCATCCGTATAGTTTCCTTCGGCGGCCAGCGCGGCTCCCAGGTTGGACCGGATTTCAGGAATTTTGGGATATTTTTCAAGAATCAGGCGATAGTTACGAACTGCCTGGTCGTAATGACCGGATTGCTGCGCCTCCATCGCCTCTCTCATCAGCTCTTGCGGATTGAAGGGAGCCTGCGCGTAAAGACAGCTTACGCACAAAAATACTGCGGCGACACGGCACATCGGGGTAACTACGATTATATAAGGTACGGGCACCCAGGGGTGTGGCCCGGAGTGCCCGCAGGTTGGTCTTTTTTAGAAGTAGAACTTCGCCACCAGCTCAATGATGCGCTGGCCTTGCTTGAACTGAGTGATGCCGAAACCAGAGTTGGTTTGTGTGATCGCGCCTCCGGGCGTTGCCTGATTAAACTGTAAATTCAGGTTATTAGTGCCTCCCGGAAATGACCATAACGGATGATTCAGGAAGTTCTGCGCCTGAATGCGGAATTGCAGCTTTTTCGTTTCGCCGATCTGGAAATTTTTGAATAGGCCCAGGTCGGAGTTGAAGTAAGCAGGGCCGTAAATGGCCGGAATCAGTGTCGGGCCACCCTGGCCGACTTGAGTCGGCAGGTTAAAACAGTTGCCGTTGATGTACTGGTGCGGTCCTAGATTCTGTGTGGGATTACAGGTCAGAATCGGATTCAACTGAATTGCATTCGTGCCGAAGATGGACTGGTTGTTAATTGGAATACCGGGGGTACCGCTGCCGTTCGGATTGGGTACGTTCTGTGTACCCGGCAGAATCGCGCCGTTGAATTGCGCGCTGAAATTATAACCGCCGCTATTGCCGGTGAGATTCGCGCCGCTTTGCAATTGGGTAATGCCTGAAATCTGCCAACCATTGGCGAATCCGGCTGCAATCTTATTTCTCACAAAATTGGGCAGAGTGATGGAGTAAACAGCATTGAAGATATGCCTGCGGTCAGTAGGCTCAGGGCCGTAATTGTTTCTTAAGTTGAAAGGATCAAGCGTGGCGCTAAGACCACCCAGAGTTTGTGCTCCTCCAGAACCGACAATTCCTAACGCTTTGCCGAGCGTATAGTTGAACTGAATCGTTGCCCGGCTTGCCTGATGCGCCCAGGAAACCTGGAGAGCATTGTAATTAGAGTACAAGTTGTTTGTTGCCTGATTCAGGTCGCCATAACCGGGGAACGGACGATAATTATTCGCGTTCGCGTCACCGGGATTAGGCGCCGAGAACATGGCCCCGATGGGAACTAAGTTTAGATTGCTGCCGTAGCCCCCCGAGCTTTGCAGGTCATGGCTTTGATTACCGACATACGAGACTTCGAATAGACTCTGCCAAGGCGCCCTCTGCGAGATGGTGAAGCTGTAACTATCCGTATAAGGCTGTCTGTCATCTTTACTGTCCACGGCAGAAGGAGTGGGAATCACGGCGTTAACAGGAATCGTATTCAATTGACTGGCCAATAAGGGTTTATTTCCGATACTGCTGGGGCTTAGATTTGCCGTTGCCGAACCGGCGGAAGTATCCAGACCGCTCGTAAACTGGCCGGAATGATAATAGAATCGACCCCATCCGCCGCGCAGAACGGTTTTGCCTTGACCGAATACATCATAAGCAAGGCCGAAGCGAGGCTGCCAGAACAAAGCGCGGGTGGGAAAACCGGCGAGGGGAACCGCCGCATCACGTTTGTGCCATTGAAACCCGCAGAAGGTAGGAGCAGCCGCGCAGGCACCACCGTTAGCGGGATTATATTGCGAAGGAATGAAGATGGAGTAACCGTCTCCCTCGTCATCAGTCCAGGGCGTGAAACGAGTCATGCGGAGGCCCAGTTCCAAGGTCAACCTTGGAGTCACCTTCCAGGCATCCTGAACAAATCCTTCGTAAGTGTAATACGAAATATCATTCAGGCGGTTGAAGTTTGTTTCCGTGTAGTTGGACATGTTGCCAGCCAGCATATCCGCATAGGCATCGCCATACGTGAAAGCGGTGTTAGCAGAGGGCACAAATTGCAACAAGCCGTTCGTGTCGTTGTTGGCCGGTTGAGCATTTCGAATCCATTCAAAGAAAAATCCCGCTTTGAATGTGTGCGTGCCCCAAACCTTGGTCAGCGTGTCGCTGACGCTCGGCATATATTTGTTGGCATACAGTCCGGCAGAGGGACCGCCCGCCTCGAAACCGCCAGGGTTGAAGATAAACGCGGCTTCATTGCCGTAAGAACCAAAAGATGGGATCTGCGCCACACCATTATTGAAAAGCGTTGGGTCTTTATATCCGACTTTGTTGCGATCCACCTTGGACGGATCTTGGAATACGTTCGGGAAACCCACAAATGTATAAGCAAAAACGGTTTCGTTCGTCATGGTGGGACTGAAAACATGCGTGATCGTTCCGGTAACAGAGTCGGAGCGGTTCTTGCCTTCGATTGGAGTCGGATAGGGAACCTGGCTGCCGTTGCGCCACCAGAGACCAATCGGAAACTGTTGTGTTTCACGCTGCATGTTGTAGCGCACAAATACCTTGGTGTTATCGCTCACGCTGTAGTCGCCGCGCACGGTCCATTGGAAATTATTCTGATTGAAGATTTCGGATTGCACGTAGTTAGGACCGCCCGTCACGGCAGGGTTGGCGTTCGGCGCAGGATACAGTTTCATTAATGCCTGCATGCTGGGATCGATTAAGTTGGCAGGCATTTGACCACCGGGCCAGGAAGACGTGGTAGCCGGATTCAGAGATGGCGCATTACCGGTGACGGTTTTACCAAGTTTGGCAAGCTCGGATGGCGAGAAGTTGCCAGTCAGCATTCCCGGAGTGGGCACGGTGGCGGTCAGAGTGCCTGTATCAAGCACTTGATAGAAGTATTCATACCCGGTAAAGAAAAACAGCTTGTTGCGGTCTTTGTTGAAGTGCGTCCAGGGAATCAGCACCGGACCGCCCAGGCTGCCGCCCGGATAATAGTATTTGTCCTGGGGCAATTTCAGACCGATGGCGTTGTTGTAGGCGTCATTCGAGTTGAGGGCATAGTTTCTGGCAGTGAAAAACGCGTTGCCATGAAATTGCGCGCCGCCCGCTTTGGTGACGGAAGTGATGACCATCGGCCCTTTCTGGTTTTCCGCGCTGAAGTTTGATGCCAATACCCGGAACTCCTGGAGAAAGTCGGAGTTCGGATTCACAGGTGTATCGCAGTTGCATCCGGGATCGGAAACGTGCGCGCCGTCGGCTACAATATCGAGCGTGTTGCCGGGCAGACCGTTATAGGAAAAATTGTTGTTGAGCGGGCTCTGACTGCCGGAGTCGCCGTTCGCGTTAATACCAATGGTCTGGCCGGTGTAGCTCGTCTTATTAGAGGCCCCGTTCTGAATGCCGAAGCCGGGCATAATCTTGATATACTCAGCGGCGTTGCTGCCGACCTGAACATAATTCTCAAGCTGTTTGGTCGTCAGGATATTTGCTTTTTCACCCGAATCAACTGGGGTAACGATATCCGCCGCGCCAACCACCTCAACCGTCTGGTTTGTGCTGCCTACCTGCAGCGAGGCGTTCACGTTACGTTTTTCGCCGCCTCCCATGGCAATTCCGTTTGTCTTAGAAGTTTGAAAGCCGGGAGCCATAATCGTCAGATTATAAGTACCGACCGGAACGGATGCGAATGTGTAATACCCCTGATTATCTGTTTTCGTCGTCCGCTCATCGCCTGATTCGGCGTTACGGAGCGTGATCTGGGCGTTCGCAACAACTGCGCCGGAAGAGTCGCTCACAATGCCTGTTAGCGTCGCGAAGATCGCCTGCGCCCATATAGCAGTACTCATTACACAAACGAGTGCAAGAGCAAAACACAGCCTATTTAATTTTTTCAACTTGGAACCTTCCCACCACACTTACACGGGTACTAGAAACATCACGGACCCGTGGTATGAAGTCAATATACAGGAACTCGCGACTTGTTGTAAATAGTTTTCAGCAAGTTTCAGAAGAGCAGTACTTTTAAAACACAAACTGTTGTTTGCCTGCTGCCAACTGCTTGGACCTGCCGTGCCAAATCAATTCACCGGGAACTGGCAGACTCACCTTCACTCGGAGCTTTCCGTCAGGCAACCTACGAAATTCGACTTGAACTTCTCCCTTTGGGTGTGGAACTGTTCCCGACATCCACGTCAATGAACCCAAATGTGGTTGGAGCCGGATCTTGCTAAATCCGGGAGCAGCGGAATCTACTCCTAAAACTGTACGGTAGATTTCGATATTGATGTGATCGCCCCAACCGTGGCAGTCCGATCTCGCTTGCGCACGCTCGTCCTCGGGCCACGCCGTGACACCCAAGTCCAACAAATGACGCCAGTCATGGAGCCAAGTCAGGTACTGATCGCCGAGGCCAGCCTCAATCGCGGCCCGGTACACATAGTACCGGAAGTAGATGCTTGATGGCTCAAGATTTGTATTCGATAAAGTGCGCTGCATTAACTCTTGCGCTTGAGGACCGTCAACTACACCCGTCAGCACCGCCAGGGAATTCGCATGTTGGGAAAACACTGTATGTTCGGCATCGTCTGCAAATAAGGCTCGCGTCGGGTCCCAGTACCGGCGGCGAACCATGTCCTGCATCCGTCCGGCTACTTCCTTGTCTTTGGTTGCTTCCGATTTGTCGCCGAAAGCCGATTCCAGATCGGCGGCCCATTGATAGCCCTTCAGGAATTGCAGTTCATAAGATCCGAGAGCGTGAGGATTCCATTTGCGGAAGGTATCAATAAAGTTATAGAAGGGCAGTCCCGCAAGCTGCCATCATCGCGCTGATGTCCGGCAAACCATCCTAATATCATTCGCACTCCGGGCAGCATCGTGCGGACGAACTCAGGATCATCCACATAGCGCCAGTAGTCGTGCAGCATTCCAATCCACAGTACGCTGAAGGTGGGCGTGTACTGATAAAGTCGGCTCGGGCCACGGCTGTAGGTAAGGGCGTTTGCGTTGCGGGTGCTGTCAATCTGCTCAATAGCATTTCGTATAAGTCGCGCATCGCCGGATTCGTACAAAGGAACAAGCGCTTCAATCCGCGTGTCCCCGACGTAGTGCAGTTGCTCGTAATAGGCATCCTGATACGTTTCATTCGAAGAAAGCCGGTTCGTCCACCAGCCAACGTCCAATACTCGTGCCAGCCACGAAGTAGCATCACTATCAAAGCGCCCCCGTTTCTCAAACGGATAAGCAGTAAATGTGCTATCGAAGTCATTCAGTGAAAGCGCTTCGTCACGGGTCTCAACCGTTAACTCCACATAACGAAAAGCACGCCACCTGAGCGGACGAAAGGTTCTTTTTCCGCCGCCATCAGAAAGGAAAACGTCGCGCAAGCCGCGCACCTCTTTCCCGGCTACGTCATTGCGATTCGCCTTCTCAAGAGTGCCCGGAACCCACAGGCTTTCGGCATAGCGCAAAGTGATCGTTCGTTCCAGGTCAGCGGAGCGGCAGATAGTGACGTGACGAATGGTAAAAGGA
>JAFAUR010000536.1 GCA_019243205.1 Acidobacteriaceae bacterium
AATCCGGTCCAGCGCTGCAGCGGATAATGATGCCACGCTCTGCCGGCGAGGTCTTCGTCCAGATGGAAATCGCCATGCGTGAGAACGTCGAGCCCGGCGCGTTCCTGGTCGCCGATCACCACCGATAACGCATCCTGGAACTTTTCACGGAAATGAATGTCCAGCATGCACGTATCGATTGGTCGGCCCCACATACTGACGTCAAACCAACGAGGGCGGGGAAATGAACCGGTCGTTGTACTAGGCAGAATGAGATCGCGAGTAGCGGTGAACACCCGGCTACTTTACAACAGAGCTGATCGCGTTCACCGATTCGTGGCCTGCAGGCACAAGCCGCACGATGCGATTGGGCTCGTTCAACACAACATATAAGTAACCGTCAGGTCCATCGATCACATCACGCACGCGTCCGATTCCCTTAAAGAGAATCTCCTGATGTGTAACGGAGTGCCCGCTGATCTCCAATCGTCGCAGCTCTTGTCCGGCCAGCGCGCCGACAAACAGATTGTTCTTCCACGCTGCGAATCGGCTGCCGGTGTAGAACGTAATCGGGCTCGCCGCGATCGAAGGAACCCACGTAGTCACCGGCTGATCTGTCCCTTCGAGCGTTGTGTGATCGGTGATCGGAGTGCCGTCGTAGTTCATGCCATAAGTTGTCAACGGCCAGCCATAGTTATGTCCCGGGTGCACGATGTTCAGTTCATCGCCCCCGCGTGGACCGTGCTCTGATTCCCACAAGTCGCCTGTTACGGGGTCAAACGAGAGCCCCTGGGGATTCCGATGGCCATAGCTCCAGATCGTAGCCAGAGCGCCCGGCCGGTGCACAAACGGATTGTCTTTCGGTACGCTGCCGTCGTCATTAACGCGATGCATTTTTCCGTTCGGGCACGACAGGTCCTGTTCATCTCCCGGAGCGGCGCGGTCGCCAATCGAAAAGAACAGATGACCTTTCCTGTCAAACAGAAGACGCGAACCAAAACGCTGGCCTCCTACTCGGTAATTCGCCGGATCTGCCTTGAAGATCTGTTGCTGGTCTACGAACGCGCCATCGCGAAGACGTCCCCGGATCACGGCCGTCATCGCCAGCCCTCCCGGAGTCTTGTCGCCGTATGAGAGGTAAATCCAATCGTGACCGGGTTTCGAGTAGTTCGGCTGGATCACCACATCAAGCAATCCCCCCTCGCCGCCGTACACTGCAGGAGTGCCGCGCACTGGCTCGGGCAGTAACCTTCCGTTTTCAATCATGCGCAGACGTCCTGGCCGTTCCGTCACCAGCATGCGTCCGTCCGGGAGGAAGGCGACGGCCCACGGAGTATCGAGACCCGTGTCGATGACGGACTCGAGCTTGAACGCCTGCTTCTCGCTCTGTACTGTCAAGCCGGGCGTCGGCGAATTGTATTTTGTGTGCTCGCGTTCGTAAGCAGCATCCTTCTCGCGAATGTAAATTACCATCCCGCGTATCTCAGGACCGTTGAGTTGCTCACGCATGGCCGGCATGCCCGCATCAACGTGTCCGTCGCGGATACTGCGTGCAACGCTCGCGTCATCGCCTCCGTACTTCCATCGCGAATCCACCAGGCCCGACGCCGAGCCGCCCTCCATATTCGCGCCATGGCAACTCGCGCATTTTTCGGTGTAGAGCTCTGGAATGTTCCGGCCTTTACTCGGCGGATTCTGCTGCGCGAAAACAGGAACGCAAATTGCGACGGTGCACAACGCCAGTCGACGTGACAACGAAGTTAAAGCCAAATCTCTCCTCTCGGCAACGTAAGCTGCCTTATGTAGCGGCTCTATTTACGCCTTCCCCGTTCGGCCGAGGACGCATAGTAGTTCACTACATCTGACGCCGAGAGTTTGGTTCCGGCGACACCGTTGATCAGATCCGTGATCTCCTCATCCGTTTTGCCCTTCCGGCGCAAAGCCTCGATCTCATCGCTCAGCATTCCTACGAATGCCTGGACTGGGAACTTTTCCGCGGGAAGCTGTGCCGCATCTCGTAGCGCCTGCTGGGCTTTCAAAGCCTGATCCAATGTGAATGTCATCTGCCTCTACCGGCATTTAGATGACATTCATCACGGCAGCGCACTGATAATTTTCCGGTACTCGTCTTCGGAAAAGGCACGGCACGTCTCGGAGGTAACGGATCCGGCCGCACCCGTCGCGAGAAGCGCTTTGGCAAGGGTGATATCATCCGGCGCTTCGATGACACAGATCAAATCGTATTTGCCGGTCACCATGTAGAAGTCCTTCATCTTGGCGCCTGCCGATTCGAAACCTTTTCGAGCCGCATCCAGCCGCGACGGACTTTGTTTTATGTTCTGGCGGCCCTGGGCCGTCCAGTTGAGCATTGCGATATAGGTCGGCATAATGTTTCCTGTACGGCCAGATTCTATCCAAACGTGTCACTGATTATCCGCCCGCTCACTCCCGATCTCTGGCCCGCACTCGAAAATCTCTTTGGCAGAGTCGGTGCTTGCAACGGGTGCTGGTGCATGTACTGGCGCATTGGCGCCGGTTACCGCAAACAGGCACCCGGGCGGAACAAGGCTGCCTTGCGTCAGATTGTCGAGCGTGGTCCAGCTCCCGGACTGCTCGCTTTTGATGGCGATCTCGCCGTCGGCTGGTGTCAGCTGACACCGCGCAGCGCTCTGCACTGGATGCAACACGCGTGGCGTCTGAAAGCTGTCGACGATCTCCCGGTGTGGTCGATCTCTTGCTTTTACATCCGTAAAGGGTACCGCCGTCGCGGCATCACTTCCGCTTTGATCAAAGCTGCGTTGAAAGAGGCACGAGCGGCCGGTGCGCCTGCGCTCGAAGCCTATCCGCTCGACGGCGATCTGACACCGAGCGCATCGGGCACGGGCTACCTGTCAACTTTCTTGCGCGCGGGGTTTAAAGTTGTCGCGCGCCACACGCCGCCGCGTCCCATCGTTCGGTACGACTTGCATGGATAAAACAGCTCTCTATCACTTTCTGTCTCAACACCGGTACGGTGTCGTGTCGAGCATCTCGGAAAACGGTGTGCCGCAATCCGCGCTAGTCGGCATTGCCGTGACGAAAGAGCTCGAAGTCGTATTCGACACGCTCCGGACCACGCGCAAGTATCGCAACCTGGTCGCCCGTCCCGCTTGTTCGTTCGTCATCGGATGGACCGGTGAACAGACGGTGCAACTCGAAGGTGTTGCGAGCGAACCAACAGGCTGTGGTTTGCGGAGCTATCAAGCCGCCTACTTCTCAGTGTGGAAAGACGGACCCGCTCGCATGAACTGGCCTCAGCTCACTTACATCGTCGTCAAACCGCACTGGATCCGATACAGCGACTTCGATCAACGGCCGCCCCTCATCGAAGAACTCGACTACCGCTTTCCTTCTATTGAAAGAAGCTCGGAAATCAGGTAGTCTAAAGAAAAACAAAGGCTGGATCGGCCGCGATGACCGACTCCGGTTTCTCTCTACCCCGCCTGTAAGAACCTAGTCAAGTCGCAGTTTTGCTTTCGAGATATCCATGCCGACCGGTACGCGTGTCTCGCTCTCGGATCCACGTTCGCTCCCCCCTGTGACATTTCACTAATGAGGAGAAAACAAATCTATGAAACTGATGAAAGCTGTTGGAGCTGTGCTTGCGTTGGGAATTCCGTCTTTCGCAGCGGCGGCTTCTACCACCCAGACGTTGCTCGTGAACGTGCCATTCTCGTTCGTCATGGCAGGCAAAGAGTTTGCGCCTGGAACGTATCGCGTTGAACAAAATGCAAGCGGTCTCATTCTGATTCGTGGCGGTGAACAGGCCGCAATGAGCTTGAGCATACCGGCGAGCTTCGGCAAAGCAGGCGAAGCTCCGGGACTCCGGTTCGCCTCGAGCAACGACCAAGAGTATCTGGTCGGAGTCAACGGCGAGATCGACCGCCTAATTCCGCTGCCGAAGGCTGAGGGGCGCAAGATCACCGTCTCTTCACTCCACTAGGATTCAGCTTCGAAAAAGTTTCCGTCTGGCCGCGTCGCCAGCCGGATCACCAACTCCCTCTCTTCTGTTAGAGTAAAAAAGCTGTCGGTACGCAGAGGCTTGGCTGAATTCAGTCGAACTCACGCGTTCAAAAGGGAACCTGGTGTAAATCCAGGACTGCCCCGCAGCGGTAAGCAGGAACGAAAGCCCGACGAATGCACTGCCTCATCAACGAGGCGGGAAGCGGGGCCGTAGGAAGCTGTTCCATACAGT
>JAFAUR010001059.1 GCA_019243205.1 Acidobacteriaceae bacterium
TCGCCCGCATTTGGGCGCTGAAAAGCGGAGGCGGCGAGCTAGAGTTGCAAGCGAGCGCGGGAATGTACACGCGGCTCAATGGCCGCTACAGCCGGATTCCGATCGGCCACGGGAAGATCGGACAGATCGCGAAGGAAAGACAACCGCATCTGACCAATGATGTGCAAAAGGATGCCAGAATCAGTGATCAAGACTGGGCCAGGACTGAGAATATACGATCGTTTGCCGGCTACCCTCTCGTGCTTGAGGACCGGGTTGTGGGTGTAATAGGAATGTTCGCCCGGCATGCTCTCACCGAGAATACATTAGAAAGCGTTGCGTTCATTGCTGATGGAATCGCGCAGGGCATCGAGCGTAAGCGCGCCGAGGATGCTCTCCGTTCCAGCGAGCAAAACCTTCGCCTGACGCTCGATACCATTGACGGGCTGGTGACCACTGTCTCACCCTCCGGTGAACTCGAATTTGCCAACCGGCGCTTCCTGGAGTACACAGGCAAGACAATTGAGGAGTTGAAAACAAACCTAGGCATTTTGCACACGGACGACCGCGAGCGCGTTGCGGGGCAGTGGACTCACGCGCTCCGAGCGGGCGAGGCGCTGTACAGCGAAGTACGCATCCGACGGCATGATGGGATCTTTCGCTGGTTCGTGATGACCGCGCTGCCTCTCACCGATCAGGACAATCATGTTCTCCGATGGTGCAACTTAATAACCGACATTCACGACCGGAAAGCAGCAGAAGAGAAACTGCGGCAGACGCAGGAAGACTTGCGCAAAACGCAGGCCGAGTTCGCACATGTGAATCGAGTGATGACCATGGGTGAGCTTACCGCTTCGATTGCTCATGAGGTGAACCAGCCTCTCGCCGCGATCGTGAGTAGCGGTGACAGTTGTGCGGCATGGTTGTCAAATGAGCCTCCGAACCTGGACAAAGCTCGGGCTGCGGCGAGCCGGATGGTTCAAGCTGCAACCCAAGCCAGCGAGATCGTGCAGCGCATCCGTGGCCTGTTCCAGAAGAGCACATCTATGAGTGAAGCGATAGATGTGAACGGTGTCATCGAAGAAACCATTTCGTTTGTGCATCGTGAGGCGCAACGGAAGAATGTCTCCTTGCGGACTGAACTTGCCGTCGGGCTTCCTTCGGTGAATGGTGACCGAATTCAATTGCAGCAGGTCATTCTCAATTTGATGATGAACGGACTTGAGGCCATGGCCGGCCTCGATTCTGAACCCAAGTCGCTCCTTATTCAGTCAGCGCTTGCGAATCAGCGCGAACTTCTGGTAGCCGTGGCGGACACCGGGCCAGGAATTGATGCAGCACACGCCGGCCGGTTGTTTGCTCCTTTCTTTACCACCAAGCCACACGGCACCGGAATGGGACTACGGATCAGCCGATCGATCATCGAAGCGCATGGAGGCCGGCTCTGGGCGGAGAAGAACGTGCCCCGCGGGGCCGCGTTCCATTTCATCCTGCCCATCAACGCGGAGAGATGAGCGAGCCGGAAAGCATCGTATTCGTGGTGGATGACGATCCGCTCGTTCGCGATTCCGTCGCAGACCTGCTTGGTTCGGCCGGTTTTCCAGCGCAAACGTTCGGATCAGCGACCGAGTTCATGCGCGCCAAACGCCCTGACATTCCGGCCTGCTTGATTCTAGACGTTCAGCTTCCCGGTCTTAGCGGTCTCGATCTTCAGACCGAGCTTGCAAAGTCGCGCATTGAAGTGCCCATCATCTTTCTCACGGGACACGGCGATATCCCCAAGAGTGTGCGAGCAATGAAGGCGGGGGCGGTAGAGTTTTTGACAAAGCCGTTTCGTGGGCAGGAGATGCTCGAGGCCGTCAGACAGGCTCTGTCGCGTGATGGCGAGCTCCGTAGGCAAAGAGCAGAGAGGCTGGAGCTCCAGGAACGTCTCGGAACCCTCACTCCGCGGGAGCGCCAAGTCTTCGCGTTGGTCGTTGCCGGCCTGTTAAATAAGCAGATCGCTGACGAACTGGGCACCACTGAAATGACGATCAAAGTCCACCGTGGCCGCGTTATGCGGAAGATGCAGGCTGCGTCGTTGGCCGATCTCGTGCGCATGGCCGAGAAACTTGAGGTTCCTCCTCCGCCGAGTTCTACCAAGGTGGAATAGACTTCAAATCGCAACGCAGCTAGTATTCGACTTGAGGATAGTAGACCTCAATAAAAAAGCGGCTGCCTCATGAATAAAGTATCGAAGGTCCACATCGTCATCATTGATGACGATGCGTTGGTGCGTGAGAGCCTGTGTGACTGTATGGAATTAGGAGGCTATTCGGTTGAGGGGTTCGCGTCAGCGGAGGAATTCTTAGCATCGAATTCTGACCAAAACGCGGATTGTTTGATCGTGGATATAGCTTGTTTGATCTTAGACATACAACTACCTGGTGAGACCGGCCTGGAGCTTCAGGGTCGGCTTCGCAACGGGGCCAGTCCTCCAATCGTATTCGTCACCGCGAACGCCACGGATGCGAATCGCGAGAGGGCGCTAAAGATGGGTGCGAAAGGCTTTCTATCCAAGCCTGTTCGCTGCAAAGACCTGCTGAACGCGATAAAAGCCGCAATCTTTTCTACAACTTAGCGGTCCGCGTCTCGGCACTGATTCCGGAAGGGCCTGGAAACAACACAGCGGTAGTGTGCCTTTGCATGTCACGCAAGGGAGTCGAACGATGTCTGTCAGAGATTTTGATTGGATGCTGTATGCAAAACAAAAATTATTCAGTGGCGGTTGTGATCAGTAAGCTTCTTGTCGGCACGAAGTGTCCGACGTACTGGCCGTGCATACTGCTAGCCCTATCGTTGGCTTCATGCTCTGTATGTGCGTGGTCACAAACCCAGCTTGCGGCCGTTTACGGCACCATCAACGACCCAAGTGGCGCTGTTATTCCCGGAGCCCAAGTTACGATCGTCAACCAAAGCACTGGATTGAAGCGGAGCACTTTTACTGGCATTGCTGGTCAGTATCAACTCGCCGGCTTGCCGACGGGAAACTATGCTCTTCGCACGGAGAAAGAAGGCTTCCGGACGCAGCTTCGTGAAGGAATTGTGCTTACTTCGGGCTCGGAAGTCATGATCAATTTGTTACTGGCTATAGGCACCCATCCAGAGCAGGTGACGGTCAGAGCGAACGTTGCGGGGATCGATAATACTACCTCGATTGCCGCTGGACTTCTTGGAGAGCAGAGCCTAACTGAACTTCCCATCAATGGGCGAGATCTGTTTAACGCCGCTATCTTGCAGCCTGGTGTCGGTCCAACGCCCAGCAGCGCCCCTTCGTTGCTTTCGAGCGGCAAGGCCGACCAAGTCTCTATTGATGGTATGCGTCCGAGTTGGACGAACGTTCTGATCGACGGTATGGATGCGAATGATCCGGTGTTTGGCTATTCGCCGGCAGGTGCTTCTGGATTATTTCTCGGGCTGAATGACTTCGCGGAGGTTCGCGTCTTGACTCAAACCTTCAGTGCGGACTACGGCGGGAAGGGTGGTGGTGTCATCGAGGCGGTAACCAAGTCAGGGAGCAATCAATTCCATGGATCGCTGTTCGAACTCCACCGGAATGCTTCTCTCGACGCGAAGAACTACTTTGATTTGAGTAACGCCCCGATACCGGCGTTTGTGCGCAACCAGTTCGGTGCGGGAATTGGAGGGCCATTGGTGCATGACCGCACCTTTTTCTTCGCAAACTATGAGGGGTTTCGTGAAGTACAGGCGTCCACAGCAATTGCGACGGTGCCCGACGCAGTTGCTCATCGAGGTCTGCTGCCGTCAGTTAGTAATCCGGCGGCCTGCACTAACGCCACTCCAAGCGGATGCCTCGCCATTCCGGTTGATCCTCGCGTACAGCGGTTTCTAAATCTACTGGAGCCTTCGAATGGAGCGGACAATGGCGACGGAACCGGAGACCTTATCACGGCCGATAAAAGTGCCACACGTGAGGACCACGGCATACTGCGTATCGATCAGAACTTCTCAAATACACATTCGCTATTCGCGCGTTACATCATTGACGACAGTTCCTCTCAGTCCCCCTATGTCGGGACACCCCCGGGAGCTTATGTCCCTGGTTTCCCGGCCCTTCATCAAGCCCGCAATCAGTACTTTACTGTTCAGGACCGCAAGACTTTTGGACATGATTTGATCAACGAATTACGATTCGGCGTCAACCGCACAACGGCTTCGACTTCAATCGTCAATACACATCCCGGGCTTTCGATTTCTTTGGTGCCCGGCCGGCCCTTCGGAATGCTCGATATAGCGGGTATGAGTCTGATAGGCAATAGCCCACTATTTCCGTTGGGCGATTTTTCTACCGTTTATGAGATTCAGGACCAAGTGTCTCGTACTTTCGGTCGGCACACCTTGAAATTCGGGGTGGAATTCAACAGAATCCAATCCAATGGCCCGCTGGATTTTGCGGTGAACGGGTTGTATACGTTCCAGGATCTGAGTCCTTTCGGCCTCCAGTCATCCAGCAATAATCCTGCTCTCGAATTCTTCCTTCAAGCTCTGCCTTTGTCGTACGTGGGGGTTGATCCCTCCAGGTCCGATTCCAACCGCGGCTACCGTCAGAACGCTGCATCCGCTTTTGTGCAAGATTTTTGGCGAATAACCGACCGCCTAACGTTGAATGTTGGGTTGCGGTACAACTTCTACTCGAATCCGACCGAGGCACATGGGCGTCTTTCGACCATTGGTAACCCAGCGACAGATTTCGGGCCAACAGTCGGCAAAGTATTCGCCGCGACACCTCTGGATCTTCTGTCTCCTCAGGCTGGTTTTGCGTGGAATATTCTCGGCGATGGCAAGACCGTAGTGCGGGGCGGAGCCGGAATCTTTCGCGATCAGCTGCCGGTACTCCTGTTTGGTGTCGATCGGTTTCTACCTCCTTTTTTTGGCATAGATTCCTTTGCCTTTCCCACCTTTCTCAACCCCCAGAAGGCTCTCCTAACGCAACC
>JAFAUR010000022.1 GCA_019243205.1 Acidobacteriaceae bacterium
GCAAAACTGCCTGACGTCAAAATTTACAGCGTCAGCATGGATCTGCCATTCGCTCAGAAGCGTTGGTGCGGCAACTATGGAATCGATAACGTGAAGATGCTTTCAGATCACCGCTCCGGTGATTTCGGAACCCGCTACGGAACCTTGATTCCAGAAGTAAGAATCGAGAGCCGAGCTATCTTCGTTGTGGACGGTGACAACAAGCTACGTTACGTTGAATACGTTCCGCAGGTGGGCGAGCACCCGAACTATGAAGCCGCGCTGAAGGCCGCGAGAGAAGCCGCGGGACAGGACTAGTCAGTAGCCGACCGCTGCACCCACCTTACGCGACCGGTGCGCCGGTTCCGGTAGGGTGGCCGTTGTAAACCAGAAATCCTCAATTGCTCGAACTACATTCACGTACTCATCCAAGTCGCCGGGTTTGGTGATGTAGCAGTTTGCGTTCAGGGCGTATGCTTGCGCAATGTCCTCGTCAGCTCGGGAACTGGTCATAACCACTACCGGAATCTGCTTCAGATTCGGCGAGGATTTCACGTCGGCCAGCACTTCCCGCCCGTTCTTTTTGGGCAAGTTGAGATCCAGCAGAACAAGATCGGGTCGCGGAGCCGCGCCGATTTCCACCTTGTTGAGATAGTCCGTCGCTTCCACGCCGTCCTGCGCCACCGTCATTTGGACAGAGATGGGCGTCTGTTTCATTGCTTCGCGGATGAGGCGGACATCACTCGGGCTGTCCTCAACCAAAAGAATTCTGACCGGCTTCATTCGTACACCGCCACTCAACATCTGCAAATTGTGCTCCAAAGTCTAAACGATTGTACGGAAAAGGCTAGGCGATACACGGGCATAATTCCTTTAAACAAAAGCAGGTAATTTGTAGTGCTTCTGAACGCAAAGCACTGGAAAAAACTTCGTTGTCCGCTCCCCGTCCCGCCCCGTACCCTGGGGCCGTTGCCATTATGCTAACCTCTTGCATATCACTGGCTTTGCACATTTCGACGCGTCCGGATGGCGGTGCAACCTGGACTTGCTCGGGGAGGTCTTTTGATTAAGCTAGACATCATCAACGAGGTTGTGAGCCGGACCGGAATCACGAAAACGAAGGCCGAGATGGCTGTTGAAACCGTTTTCGAGACCATGAAGAAGGCGCTGAGCGACGGCGATCGCATTGAGCTTCGCGGATTTGGCATCTTCAATGTCAGGCCGCGCAAAACCGGAATCGGAAGGAATCCGAGAACCGGGGCCGAGGTCGCCATTCCGCCCGGTAAAGCGGTACGATTCAAGCCGGGTAAAGAACTCCAAACGCTTCAGTAGAACCCGTGCCTGAAAAGGGTTCGACGGGCAGGATTATTCACTCGATCAACAGCGAGCCACTTCCGTTTGCCGAGCCGGTGCTGAGGATACGGACCTCTGTCGCGGTCTGGTTTATCCACATCGGACTGTTCTTTCTAACTCTCATCACAACCACCGCGTTTGGGAACGCGCTCGCAGCGAGCTTTGCGGAAGGAAGATCGCTCGATGAAGATCTTTACGTCACCAGCATCCTCCAGCTCTTCCATGGCAATATCCTGGTCTGGAAAGGGCTCGTTTACTCGGTGCCGCTGTTGCTGATCCTGTTGGCGCATGAGATGGGGCACTACGTCACCTGCCGGCGGTTCCGAGTTCGAGCAACCTTGCCCTTTTTCGGTCCATCGCCAACGCTGCTCGGGACCGTGGGAGCGGTGATTTGGATCCGCTCTCCTATATACAGCCGGAAAAGCCTGTTCGATATCGGCGTGGCAGGACCGATTGCGGGATTTGCGATGCTCATTCCGTTCTTGATCGCCGGAGTGATGTTGTCGCACGTTTCCGGTCACGGTCAATCCGCGATCAGTTTCGGGACGCCGCTGCTGCTTCGAGTGTTCGAAATGGCCCGCTTTCCCGGAATCAGCGCCCAGGGGATCGCTCTTCACCCGCTGGCGATTGCGGCGTGGGCGGGCTTGCTCGCGACAGCGATGAATCTGCTTCCGATCGGGCAACTCGACGGGGGCCACATTCTGTACGCGCTCTTCGGGCCTAAGACACACGGGTTGGTATCACTCATTGCCATCGCAGGGCTGGCCCTGCTCGGTATCATTTACAAGCCCTGGTGGATCTGGGCGGCGCTGATGTTCATCTTCCGCCGCCATCAGCTCGTCTATGATCGGACTCCGCTCGGGCGCGGCAGGATGGCAATCGCTTGCGGGGCTGCCGTGATGCTGATTTTATCTTTCTGCGTCGTTCCGGTGGACGTTCGATAGAGCCGTAACAATGAACATCTCAGCGACGATCATTACTTTCAATGAAGAGCGGAACATCGCGCGCGTCATTGAATCTCTTCGCTGCTGCGAAGAGATTCTCGTGCTCGATAGCGGATCGAACGACCGGACCTGCGAAATTGCAATGAAGTTCGGCGCACGTGTCGAAGAAGCGTCCTGGCATGGGTATGCCGCGCAGAAGAACATTGCAGCCCAGCTCGCGAAATACGACTGGATTTTGTCGCTCGACGCAGACGAGAGCTTGAGCGAGGCGCTCGAGGCGGAGATCTGGCAGATCAAGAAGACCGGCCCTAGGCACGACGGATACACTATGCCCCGCCTCGCGCAGTATCTCGGGCGGTGGATTCTGCACAGCGGATGGTACCCGGATCGCAAGGTGAGATTGTTCAATCGGCAGAAGGCTAAGTGGGTAGGCGACTTTGTACATGAATCGGTTGAAGTTGAGGGCAGTGTCGGGCATCTCAAATCGAATCTCCTGCATTTCACCTGTGATTCACTGTCGGAGCATGTGCGGTCGATCGACACATACACAACTCTCGCGGCGCAGGAAATTGCTGCGCGCGAAGGACAGGTTCCATTCACAAAATTGCTGATTGATCCTCCATGGACATTTCTGAAGACCTACCTGTTCCAGCTTGGATTTTTGGATGGTGCGGAAGGGCTCACCATTGCTTACATGGCGGCCTTTTATAATTTTGTGAAATATTCGAAAGCCCGTTACATGAGCCCGGGCCGGAAATCTTGAGTGCGCATCTTACATGTAGATACCGGGCCGGAGATGAGAGGCGGACAGTATCAGGTATTGCTGCTGCTGAAATGTCTTCGGGAGCGCGGTCATGAGTCGATCCTGCTCGCGCGAGAGAAGAGTGCGCTCTGGAATGCCGCGTCCGTCTCCGGTTTCGCCGTGGAACCGGCGGAGGTTAAGGAACTGTGGCGGCGATCGAAAGACGTGATGTTAGTGCATGCGCACGACGCCCGCGCACATACGATTGCGGCGATGGCGTCGCGGCGTAAATTTGTCGTCTCCCGGCGCGTAGCGTTCCCGATCGGCCGTTCGGTAGCCTCGCATTGGAAGTATCAACGCGCAGCGCGGTATCTGGCTGTTTCGGAGTTTGTCGCAACGGAACTGATGGCAGCAGGCGTGCGACAAGAGAAGATCGACGTTGTTTATGACGGGGTTGAACTTCCGGCGCACGCTGTCGACTGGAGCCGGACCAGGCCGGCGGTCGCGCTAGATTCAACGGATCCGCTCAAAGAACGTTCGACGATTGAAGAAGCGAGCAGACTCGCCGGGATCCCGGTTGCATTCAGCAGTGATCTGGTGAACGATCTGCTCCGCGCTTCGATGTTTGTATATCTCAGTGCGACGGAAGGCCTCGGATCTGCCGCTCTAGTGGCGATGAGCATGGGTGTGCCTGTAATCGCGAGTGCCGTTGCCGGGCTGACTGAAGCCATAGCGCCCGAAGTGTCAGGTTTGCTCGTTGCGAACGATCCGCCAAAAGTAGCGGAAGCGATGCGGCGGATCATCGATGAACCCGGATTGGGCGAGCGCCTAGGGGCTGCCGGAAGAGAGCGGGTCTCAGATTTGTTCACCGCCGGGCACTTGGTCGAGCGGACTGTCGAGTCCTACGAGAGAGCGCTTGGCAGCTGATCTGGGCACAGTTTATGTTGCCTTTGCCGCGGTCGCGGGGCTCCTCGTGGGCAGTTTCCTGAATGTCTGCATATACCGGATCCCGCGTGACCTTTCGGTTGTTCGTCCGCGCTCGTTTTGCCCCGCCTGCAACCAGCAGATTCGGGCGGTAGATAACATCCCGATCCTGAGCTACCTGCTCTTGAAGGGGAAATGCCGCCCTTGCGGTGCTTCGATCGCGGTTCGCTATCCCGTTGTGGAGTTGACCACCGGCCTGTTGTTCACGGCTATCGCGTTGCGCTATCCGCAGATTGCGTCGGCGCTGAAGTGGTGCATTTTCGAATCGATCCTGACCGTGCTGTTCTGGACGGATTTCGAGGCGCGGATCTTACCGGACGAACTGACGCTGGGAGGCACTCTGCTTGGGTTCGTCTTATCCGTCGCGATTACAGTACCGGGTGATTTTATTCCTGTATTTTTGCCCGATCTCCGGCCGCCTTGGCAGTCTGTTGTGAACTGCGCAACGGGCGCGGTGTTTTTTTCGGGCATCATGTGGCTGTTGAGTGTCATTTACGCCACCGTGCGGAAGAAACAGGGAATGGGCCTGGGCGATATCAAGCTGCTCGCGTTGCTGGGGGCTTTCCTTGGCATCGAGGGTGCCTTGCAGGGTCTTCTGATCGGCTCGGTCACCGGCGTACTGCTGGGCGTCGCCTATGTGTTGTGGACCGGCAAGGATCTGAGGAGCTACGAGTTGCCGTTCGGAACTTTCTTGTGCGCCGGCGCGGGGATTGTGCCGTTCCTGCCCTGGTTCGCAAAGCAGTAGATCACCCATAACTCATTCAAGCTGCGTGCCTTTTCCCATTTGTACGCTGATATATCATAGACGTTTACGGAATGAAGGAACTGCTTCAGGCGCTTTCTCCGGGGGAGCGCGACTGGCGAATCGCTTCTCAACTGGATCCGAAGCGATTACCTGCTCACATCGCCATCATCATGGATGGAAACGGGCGCTGGGCCCGGCAGCGCAATTACCCACGCATTGTTGGTCACAAGGCTGGAATGGACCCCGTAAGGGCCGTGGTGGAGGCCGGTGCCCAGATGGGGCTGGAAGCCCTGACGCTGTACGCCTTCTCGGTCGAGAACTGGAAGCGGCCGCGGCATGAGATTGAAGCCTTGTGGCGGCTGCTCAGGATCTATCTGCGCCGGGAGTTGCCCGACTTGATGCGGAACGATATCCAGGTCGTGGCGATTGGACGCCTGGAGTCGCTGCCTTCACCCGTCCAGATGGAGTTGCGGCATGTGATGAAAGAGACGGCCTGTAACCGGGGCATGAGGTTGAACCTGGCGATCAATTACGGCGGCCGTACCGAACTCGTCGATGCCGTGAATGCGATTATCGAGAACGCTCGCCTCGAGGGAAATCTCGAGGCGCTGGAGATTTCGGAAGAGGGAATTTCCTCGCATCTTTACACCGCCGGTCTGAAAGATCCGGATTTGCTGATTCGAACCTCGGGCGAGATGCGGATCAGCAATTTTCTGTTGTGGCAGATTGCCTACGCGGAATTGTACGTTACGGATACTCTTTGGCCCGATTTCACCCGCACCGAGTTGTTGGAGGCGATCTTCGAGTATCAAAACCGGGAACGCCGCTTCGGTGGACTGGTGCGGGATCGGAATCCATTTCTGGTCGAAGAAGAAGCATTAGAGCTGCCTCTCAGCTAAGGCCGATCAGACCATTCGATGAAGCGCCTGGTTACAGCGGTCGCGCTGATGGCGGTGGCTGTATACCTCATCTTTCTCGCACCCCAATCGGTGTTTCTGTTCGGAGCACTGTTGCTTTCCGTTCTCTGTTACCGGGAATTTTCCGGTCTCGCGGCGGCTCACGGATTTCACCCGCCGGGCGCAACCGGGCTGCTGATGGGTGCGGTCCTGCTGCTATGGCCAGAGCAGGCCGTACTGGGGTTCTCCATCTTGCTGATCATCGCGACCTCTCTGTTCCTGAGGCGTGACAACCTGCACGATGTATTGCCGGACATCTCGAGCACGATGTTCGGTGCGGTCTATGCGTTCGCACCCTGGAGTTTCGCGGTTAAGTTGCGCGCCGAAAGCGTGCACCTGCTGTTTTTTGCGGTCGCTTTGAATTGGGTGGGAGATACCGCCGCATACTACGTAGGGAAGCGCTTCGGAAAGCACAGGCTGGCTCCCGTCGTGAGTCCGAAGAAAAGCTGGGAAGGAGCGGCTGCGTCTGTAGCAGCGTCGGTTCTATTCGGGTTTCTTTACTTGAAGACGCTAGTTCCTGTTATTGCCTTCTGGCACATTGCTGTTTTGGCAATCCTCGGCAATGTCGCTGGACAGTTCGGGGATCTCACAGAGTCGGCATTCAAGCGCGGGGCGAACGTAAAAGATAGCGGGAACCTGCTGCCCGGTCACGGCGGAATGCTGGACCGGGTAGATAGCAGCTTATTTGCTTTGCCGACCGTATATGCAGCGCATTCCCTGCTGAAGTTCCTAGTCGGCTGACGGTAGCCCCTCGAGATCAAGTGGCGGGCGGATTTTCTTCGCTAATCAATTTACACTGCTCCAGCGGTATAAGTAGCTGGAAAAGCCTAGTTATTATTTCCAATATCAGGGTATTGTTTGTAATATCGTTCTAAGTAGCCCATTAGCCGGAAACTTTCTCCATCGCCGGTTCATCCCCACATAGAGATTTAGTCAAAACGCCGCCAGGATGTTGAGGCAGGCGTTCAGCTTTGTTTAAATTTCACAACCAAAGGCTCTGGGAGGAGTTGAGATGAGAAATCTTGTAATTGCTGCGTTGGCGCTAGCCGCTTGTTCTGCTGGATTGCGCGCGCAGGAATCAGAGGGTCTGAAACCCACGTTGAGTTTAAAGGTCGGCATACCAGTGACTGATATGTTCAGCGCCAGCAACACGTCAGCCTTCGGGGGACAGAATCAGTTGCCGGGGTCGCCTTACACAAGCGCCGTTCCGAGATACGAATTCGGAGCGGGCGCTGAATTCCATTTGCCTTACCATCTGCGTTTCGAAGTGGATGGCCTGTACAAACGCGGAGGTTTCAACAGCTTCAACGCATACGGTAACGGTGCATACAGACCGACCAACTTCAACTGGTGGGAAGTTCCGGGCGTATTCAAATACAACATTGCCGTGGGCCACTTCCGACCCTTCGTAGACTTCGGCGCATCGATGCGGCATATATCAACCATTCGCCAGACGACGTACTCGGCTGCTACGCCGGCCGGCGCGATTCTGGACAACGCGGCTGAAATCCATAACCGGAACAGCGTTGGCGCAGTGGCGGGATTCGGCATCACGTTCAAAAAAGGCCCATTCGAGTTGACTCCCGAGGCCCGCTACACCCGCTGGGCAAACCAGGCCTTTGCGGGACCGGGTCTGCGAACCAATCTGGACCAGGGCGACGTGCTGCTCGGTATCGGGTTCTAAGCATCTGCTCGGAGAGAGTGAATCCGGATCCGTCCGGGTTCTTCTCTCTTAGTGAATCGTCCGAGTCTTGCGATTCATATAGTCCATCAATAAGTAATTGCCTAACGTGTAAGGCGTGGTGAAGTAAGCTTTACCACTACACATTTCAGTTACTTTCTGCACAAACTGAATCAGGCCGTAGTCGCTGGCAAGCATGAAAGTATTGATCATGATGCCGCGCTTTTTGCAACGCGCGACTTCCTCGAGTGTCTGACTAATGACGAGCGGATCCAAGCCAAACGCGTTTTTGTAGATACGTCCGTCTTCAAGGGTCAAGGCCGAGGGCTTACCATCGGTGATCATGACGATCTGCTTCATGTCTTTCTTTTCCTGAGTCAGCAGGCGTTGCGCAAGGATCAGTCCGTCGCGTGTGTTGGTGTAGTAAGGACCAACCTGCACTCTCGCGAGCTCGGAAATCCGCAGCTCCTCGGCTGAGTCGTGGAAGAGAACACAGCGAAGCGAATCACCCGGGTACTGAGTTCGAATCAGGTGAGCCAGAGCGAGGGCAACTTTCTTGGCGGGGGTGAAACGGTCCTCACCGTAAAGGATCATGCTATGGCTGCAGTCGAGCATGAGCACTGTCGCGCAGGAACTCTGATATTCAGCCTGGTGAACGAACAGATCGCTGTAATCGAGCTCCAACGGTAACTTCAGACCTTCCCGCTGCATGGCGGAGAAGAGAGTCGCGCTGACATCAAGGTTCATGGTGTCGCCGAATTCGTAGGGCTTCGCGCCGCCGCTCGCATCGATACCGGTAGCAAGATCGCGGGTGTCGTGCGAGCCGAAGCTGGATTTCCCCAACGATCCGAGCAGATCCTTTAATGTCTTGAATCCCAGGAAATCGATAGCTTTGTCGGTGACCTCAAACTGCATGCGGCTCTCGGGCCCGCCCTGAGATCCTGGGGCAGACGGCGATTCCGGAGGTGGGCCTTCCGTGTTGATGTACCCCGCCTCCTCCAGTTTCTGAGTCAGGCGTTCAATGAGCTTCTGGCGAGCTTCTGCCGACATTTGCTGAAGCCGCTGGCGCATCTCTTCCATGTGTTCGGGGTCGAACAGGTCGCCGCTTTCAAGGGCGCGCTCAATCGCCTGCTTCAGTTCTTCCAATGTTTTTCCGTTCATCTCCGAGAATTGAAGATAGGGATTTTGGTACCCGCTCTGGAGCAGATAATCGGAAAGGGCGCGGAGCAGATCCTCCATTTCGATTCCCAGATCATCCTCGGTAAATTT
>JAFAUR010000974.1 GCA_019243205.1 Acidobacteriaceae bacterium
TCCCGCGACATTCCACGCCATGGTGTAGCTGAAACCCTCGAATTTCCCGGGCAGCACCGATTCTCCATGGCGCAGAGCCGGCTCGGTATAAACGGGGCACAACATGGCATCGTACGTTTGGAAGAATCGATGAAGATCAGAGCGGTATTGGTCCCATTGAGCCCAGCGAGCCGCCAGGTCGGCCGCACTTCCCCGATATCTGCGCATGCGGTTGACGAACCCGTCTTCAAGCAGGGTATGGGTTTGCATTGATCCGATTTGCCTCAGGTATTCATCAATGCCGCAACCGCCATCTGCGCCGAGCAGAGACATCTCCAACTCATAAGCCAGCTCCATTCCGGGAGGTCTCGATTCTTCCACCCTGAATCCGGAACGGCTGAGCGTAGCCGCGCAATGTTCGACGGCTAGTCTAATGGCAGACACTGGTTTCGCGAATCCGTTATCAGTGAAAAAAGCGACGCGTAGCTTGGCGCCACCTGACTCCTCTAAAAGCGGCATAGGCGGAGCAGTGAAGTCTGAGCCGTCCTCGCCCGAAAGAATCTGTATTGCCAACACGAGATCTTCCTGGTAGCGCGCCATCGGACCAATCTGCCAAAGCGCTTCGATCCAACCGCCCGAAGGAGGAACATGTCCGGTTCGCGGCAGCCGGCCGCTGGTAGGTTTGATAGCGGCGATTCCACAGAAAGCCGCCGGAAGGCGTACGCTGCCAGCGGCATCGCTTCCCAAACCGAGCGGTGATCCGCAGGCCGCAATGAGTGCCGCCTCACCTCCGCTGCTTCCGCCCGGAGTCAGGTTCAGATCATACGGATTGTTCGTCCGGCCGAAAATCAGATTATCGGTTTCGTAAGCGAAAAGCAGGTCGGGCAAATTGGTCTTTGCTACCGGGATGGCACCCGCCTTACGCAAACGGGCAACGACGGTCGCATCTTTGTCCGCCACAGCGCAGTTCTTTCGACCGATTGTTCCCGCCGTCGTCCGCACGCCTTGCACGTCAATAGAGTCTTTTACTGAGAAAGGAATTCCGTGCAGCGGACCAAGTGATTCGCCCGAGGCGAGTTTCTTATCCGCCGCTCTGGATTGTTCGAGTGCCTCTTCGAACATCACGGCAACTGCCGCGTTCAATGCAGGGTTGATTCTCTGGATCTGCTCGACATGAGCCTTCATCAACTCGAAGGATGAAATTTTTCGATCTCGTATACACTGCGCCATGTGAATAGCGCTCTGATCCAACACGTCCAAAATGTAGCAGTAGGGAATGCAGTCAGCTTCGGTTGCCTAGAATGGTGATTTCCGCATTCAAATGAAGACGTTCAGCATTTTTGCTGTCGCCGCGATCGGCGCCTTGCTGATTGGCGCCGCCGACCCGCCCGGCAGTGAAGACCGCCTCTGGGAGCACAGAAATCTAGGAAAAGCATTCTACGAGAATCCCGACACGCACCTGCAAGCGGTCGAACAGCTACGCGCGGCATTAGAATTGGAGCCGAATTCCGTCCGCGAGCGCATCAACTTCGGAATCGCTTTGCTGCGCGCCGGTCAGGTCGAAGCCGGTATGTCCGAATTAAAACGTGCGCAGACGGAAGACCCCTCCATCCCGCACACTTGGTTCAACCTCGGCATCGCTTACAAACACGCGGGCGATTATGACAATGCGATAGAGCAGCTTCGGGGCATGATCCGTTTAGTGCCGGATGAGCCTAAGTCTCACTACAATCTCGCCGCGGTTCTTCGCTCAAAGGGCGATACACAAGAGGCGCTACGCGAACTGCTGCGGGCGGAGCAATTGGATCCGAATCTGGCCGGGCCACACTTCCAACTGTTCACCATCTATCAGCGTGCTGGCGACAAGGTGGCGGCGGCAAAAGAAAGACAGCTGTTCGAAGAGCTCAAAAAACGAAACGAAGGCGCGGCCGTCCCAGAGGACATGGAATGGAGCTTTTACGCTGAGCTCTATGACCCGCCAGAGCCGCGGCCGTCCGCCGAAACTGCTCCGACCAAATATAAAGATCAGACCGTCAGCGCGGGCTGGAATGCTGCGAACTCTCACCTGGAACTGATCGATAGCCAGGGAAATGGTCATGCCGATCTTCTCGTTTGGTCGCCTGAGCGAGCAGTATTGCTAAAAGGCGGCACCGAAGCTGCGAACGGCAGCGGGCTTGATCATCTGCGCGGAATCCGCGACATTGCGATCGGTGATTTCGATAACGACGGCCTCGCCGACTTGTGTGTGTTGACAGCAACGGGCGCATCCGTCTACAAAAACAACCACGGCACGTTCGCCAAGTTCCTGGACCTGCCGAACACAGCGGGCGCAGCGAAAGCGCTCTGGCTGGACTACGATCACGATTACGATCTCGACCTCTTGCTTTTCGGGCCTCAGCCCGTTTTGATGCGGAACGACGGGGACGGCAAATTCGAAGAAAAAACTTCGGCTTTCCCATTCGTCAAAGGCAATGCACTCGACGCTACGGTGTTTACGCTGCGCGGCGAGACACCTGCTAGAGATGTTGTGGTCTCCTATGCCGATCAGTCAGGCGTTCTCTACCGCGATCAGTTAAACGGAGTTTTCGAAGCCGAACAAATTCCCGCGCTGAATCCCGGAGCCGCTTCCGTCAGCGCTGTCGATTTCAATCGCGACGGGCTGATGGATCTCATCGTGTACAAGCCGGAAGTGCTGGCGATCAAAAACGCAGGGGGCAAACTTGTTGCAGCAGGCCGGCCGGCAGGACCGGTTTCGGCCGTCCGCGCCGATTTCAATGGAGACAATCGCGAAGACTACGCCCGCATCCTCAGCGATGGAACTGTCCGCATCTTCCTGAACGACTCTCCTGACGAGCACTGGATTCAAGTTCGGCTCCAGGGCGTGAAGAATCTGAAAGAGGGCCGGGACGCGACCGTCGAAGTGAAGTCGGGTGCGTACTACGAAAAGCGCCTCTACGCTGGAGTGCCGATTTCATTTGCGACGGATGCACGTGCGGAGACCGATACCGTACGCATCACGTGGCCCAACGGACTGATTCAGAATGAGACGCAAAAGAAAAGCGATCAGGCTTTGCTGATTCCGGAAGCGCAAAGGCTTTCTGGCTCGTGTCCCATGATCTTCGTCTGGAACGGGCGGAAGTTTCAGTTCATTACTGACGTCCTCGGCGTGGCCCCTCTGGGCGCAAGCTCCGGAGACGGAAACTATTTTCCGGTCAACCACCAGGAGCACATTCAGATTCCAGGCTCAGCACTCCAACCGCAAGACGGCAAATACGAGGTTCACATTACCGAGGAGCTGCACGAAGTCTCTTATCTCGATCAAGTGCAGTTGATTGCCGTCGACCATCCCTCTGACCTGGACATCTATACGAACGATAAATTTAAATCGCCTCCGTATCCCGAATTTCGGTTATTCGGCTCTCGGTTGAAAACTCATCCCCTTCGCGCAACAGAAGACAGCGGTGCCGATGTCACACAGAGCCTCTCGCGACAGGACCACATCTACCCCATCGGCTTCGAGCACAACTCCTCCGGCGTAGCAGCATTGCACAAACTGGATCTCGATTTCGGCAAAGCGGCACAGTCAAACCGTGCTGCGCTCGTCCTCAACGGGTGGGTGGATTGGGCGGACGGCAGCACCTTTCTGAACGCATCTCAGAACGGCAAAGGCGGTTTGGTATTTCCGTACGTACAGGTGCAAGACTCGGCGGGAAATTGGAAGACCGTTGTGGAAGACATGGGCATTCCCTCCGGCAAGCCGAAGACGATCGTCGTAGACCTGACCGAAAAATTCCTTTCCGCTGCACGCAAGGTTCGGATTGTCACCAACTTATGCGTTTACTGGGACGAGATTTTCCTGATCGATGATGCCCGTGCGCCCCACGTTCGCGTAACGCCCTTGGACGCTGATGCCGCCGATCTGCATTTCCGCGGTTTTTCCGAACTCAAAGTCGATCCGAAACGGCAGCAGCCCGAGCAGTTCGATTACGATCGGGTTCACTTGATCTCAAATTGGAATCCGACACCGGGGTATTACACACGCTATGGCGACGTAAAAAACCTGATCACTCGGACGGACGACCAGCTGTTGATCATGGGTTCGGGTGATGAAGTGAAACTAAGATTTCCGGCCTCTCATCTCCCTGCGCTTCCGGCCGGATGGCGGCGCGATTTTCTCCTGTCCGTTGACGGTTGGGCGAAAGATGCGGACGCAAATACCGCCTACAGCCAGACCGTTCTGCCCCTGCCGTTCCATGCTATGACCGCGTATCCTTACAGGACCAGTGAGCACTTCCCTTCGGACCCGGAGCACGACCAGTATGTTCAGCGATACTTAACGCGTCCCGCCCTGAAACTCATTCGACCACTGAATTACCCAGGTGGGGAGATTCCGGGATTCTAGCGATATTCAGTATCTCGAAAAAACCTGAAAGCGTAATTTTTATTGCTTTTGAGAATTTACGGTTACGCGGAAATACATCGCATCCTCGCCGGCGATTAGCCGGCTGCGGCCCTGGCAAGGGTCTCTGCTGCCGGTTCAAGGTCAGCCAGAAACACGTAATAGGTGCCACCTTCCCAAACGATCTTGACGGTATTTGCGTCGAATCCTTCGCCACAAATCTGCAAGCCCGCGCCTTCCGGCAGTTGGACGAGCGTACCCATCCGCCTTCGGCCCATCTCGTCACAAATTACCTGTATACCAGAGATATTTCGTGACAAAACAAACGATTTACGCTCGCGAGCGAGCGCATCCGGTGGACTAATTCGATACATTATAGCCACCTCCTAAACGAGTTGATTTTAGCTGTCCGAAAGTACCGGAGTCAATGGTAAATTAAATGTTGTTTCAAGTTGGGACGGATCGTAGTCTGATCCCGTTTCCCTCAACGAGTCGACCTACAATGTCTACTGATGCGCACACTCGCGAGAATTCTTCTTTGTAGTTACAGTTGTGCAGCTCTGGCGTTCGCAGCCCAGAGCACGAACGTCGAGTTGAAGGATGCTAAAGGCGAGAGTGTGGGGACAGCCACGCTGTCGCCGGTCGGAAAAGCTGGAAGCCACGGCGTTAACATCAGGCTGAACCTCAAAAACCTTCCACCTGGCGAGCACGCAATCCACATTCACCAGAATGCGAACTGCGATGGCCCCGAATTTACAACCGCTGGTCCTCACTTTAATCCCGACGGGAAAAAACATGGTCTGCAGAATCCCAACGGCCCGCATGCTGGAGATATGGCGAACTTCACGGTTGCCGCGAACGGCACCGCAAAAACGACCGTGGTTGCTTCGAACGTGACGCTCGGGTCGGGTGCAAACTCTGTATTTACAAATGGCGGCACCGCGTTGATTATTCACGCCAAGCGGGACGACATGAAAACAGACCCCGCGGGAAACGCCGGTCCGCGCATCGCGTGCGGAGTTATCAGCCACTAACGACGAAGTCATTCAACCGTGCTTTCGCTTGGTGTGCACCCTGAGTCTCTTACTCGGGGCGGGACAGGGATCGTTCGGTACTCGCTCTGTTTCTGAATGGTGAAATCCGGAACCGTTGTGCAACGGAAAGGCCCTCAGCCGCTGGTTTCCGAGCTAGCGCTTACACATCTGCGGATACTGCTTTTTGAGCGCCTCCAGCTTCGGCAAATCGTTGTAGACGATGTAGGGATTCGTCAAGTTGTTTTCGAGGAAATGCTGGTGATACGCTTCCGCTGCGTAAAATCCGTTGAACGGTACAACCTGCGTTACGATCGGCCGTGAATAAACGTGAGCGGCATCCAGTTGCTGAATGTATGCTTCCGTAATCTTCTTCTGCTCATCATTCATGTAGAAAACGGCCGAGCGATATTGCGTTCCGTGATCCGGCCCTTGCCGGTTCAATTGTGTCGGGTCATGCGCGACGGAGAAATACACTTTCAGAATCTCGCCGAAGGTGATCTGCGATGGATCGTAAGTAATCTTGACCGACTCCGCGTGCCCGGTCGTTCCCGTACTGACCTGCTCGTAGTGCGCAGTTGATTTTTCTCCACCTGCGAACCCCGAAACGACACTTTTGACACCTTTCAGATGTTCGAAGACAGCCTCCATACCCCAGAAGCATCCTCCTGCCAGCACAACTGTTTCTTTCCCGGGCGAAGAAGCCTTGGGAGCATCGACCGTCGGATCAGGGAAGATCCGCTGAGCGGCCAGTCCTACAACTGCGAGGAGAAGGCCCGGAATTACCGGCAAGAAAGCGTGTTTGGGCGTCATAGCACGTACGAAATAGATTCTCAGCTATCTATTCGCGATGCTTCGAAAGAAAGTTACTTCCACTCCGGGTTCTTACCGATGCTGACGAGGTTAGCCAGAATACGGTAAGCGCCGGGAACGCCCGCGGGGAGCTGGCGGTACAACGCGAATGCGTCGTAGACATAGAATCCTTTCCCGTAACGAGCCAGCAGAAGTCCTCCCGCCTGCGGATCCTGATCGGGATCGTGCGTTTGTACCAATGGCTGATAGCGCGGATCCCATTTCTGGATGAACCCGTGTCCGCGCTCTTCTTCCCAGCCGGCAAAATCGGCGGCAGTGATGCGATTAGGCCACGCGAGTACCGGATTGTTGGGCTGCGGAAACTCCACAGCCGAACCTTCATCGACAACCTTCTGCGGGTTCGACCCCAAACTGAACGGATACGGTCCGTAGCTGCCGTCGAAATTTTGCAGATTGTACTGGACAACGAGAACCCCGCCGTTCTTTACATAGTTGATGAGTCGGCTGTTCGCCGACCGGAGTTCCGGACGGACTGCGTAGGCGCGAACACCGAGAACAATCGCATCGTAAACGCTGAGATCTCCAGACTCGATATCGCCTGCCGACAAAATTTGCGGATGCAGACCAATGTTTTCGAGGGCATCCGGAACTTCGTCCCCAGTACCCGGCAGGAATCCTACGCGCAGGCCAGGCGCGGTCTTTACATCCACGCCAATGGCTTTGTAGGTCGCGGGCCGGTAATAGGGATACGGCCTCAGCCCCGCGTATCCGACCAGTCGATAACCGCTCTCATATTTCTTGCCGTCGCACACGGCAATCGCCTTGATCTCGTACGCTTCGGTCTTTACCGAACGAGGCTGAACATGAAAAGCGATGGTCTCGTTATCGCCGTCGTGCTGCATCTCGAAAGGATAAGAAGCGGGTGTTGCACTCCACCCCTCGGGCAAATCCAAACTGAGACTTCCCTTTGTAGCCGTTTTTGCATTGCTATGCAGCGTGCACGAGAATTCGAAGCCGTGCGCATTCAGAGGAACAGCTCCAGCAGCAGGCGACACGGTCACAGAAAGCGAAGGAGCCACAATTAAGGGGTCGTCCACCATTCCGATTCCCTCAATTCGGTGGTGGGTCTGCACTACTTTATGAAGCTCGAATTCCGTACGGTGATAGACAACGCGCGCGGACGCCTGTAAAGGATAGGGGGCCAGCGAAAGGTTTCGATAGCGCGGGTCCTTCAGGTCGTAGTACGGCTGCTCCTGATTCGGCCGGGTGAAATACGCTTCCGTTATCGTTGCATCTTCTGGAACCTTGACGGAAAACTTGAGTGTTGATTCGCTTTTTGGGTCGAGCGAAGGTTTCGGAGAACTTTCACTTCTGATCGACCAATCCTTTCCATCCGCGGAGGCGACGTCGACAGATTCAATGTCTACCGCCGACTGCCCGCCGTTCAGTAAGTTTGTCTGTACCGCAAATTGCTGCCCGGGAACGGCAATCGTGAACGTTGCCGACGCCCCCGCAAAACGTGCAAACGGCCCGCTCGGCGGATTCGCCGGCGCAACGGCTGCATCGAAAGAAAGCCCAAGCGCAGCAGTCAACGCCGACTCGAATTGCTGGTCCTTTTCTTGCAGCTCGAACAGAACATTGCTCCGGCCCGGCTCCGATAAATTGCTCTCTCGGGTCTGTGCCTCGAGTTTGCGGAGCTCCTTCAGACCATCTGCCAACGCTGGCGCGACCCGTTCGGGTGCATTGGGGTTATACGCATCACTGATTCCATCGATCTGCTGCTCTAATTGCTTCAGTCCGTTGACGAGGAACGCCGTGTCACCTTTTGCAAGAGTCGCAATTCCCGGAAGTGAAACATCGATGCCGGTATAAAGAGAAGTTTCGGTTTGTGGAACTTCTATCTTTGATCCGTACCGGTGATACGACGTCCGGACCAGCGTAGGCCCAGGAAGGGTGCCGCCGCCATTTTGACTCTTCTGGAAACCCCAGCCTTGCCGGGCCATCTGCGCAAAAGTCACTCCGGCTGGAGGATACAGGTCTCCTTCGGGGAATTCAACGTTGGTGGCAGGTCTCTTCGAAATCCAAGTTTTGTTTACGTAATCATAAAAGCGAACCGGGACATATTTATCGGTCGCGTAGTCGTAAATCTGACCTTCTTTGGTAGGAGCAAAAACAGGAACACGCGCGTAAACCTTCAATGGCTGCCAAGGTCTGAGGCCTTCGCGAATCTGTTCCGGAAAACGGTTAGGGTCGGCCGCCGCAACGTAAGCCTCCTGTGCCATCTGGCCCGCCACTTGATGATTTCCGTGACCGTCTGTCGCCGCTCCCACGAAAACCGATGTGATCACCAGCGGTCGCGTCATTCTCACCACGCGCACGACATCCGATAACGTGCGCTCATAACCCCATTTTTCGAGAGCCTCCTCGCGCGTCTTCGAAAAGCCGTAATCGATCTCAGTTCCCCAGTACTGCTCGACGCCGTAATATCGGTCCGCCGTCAACAGTTCCTGCGTGCGGACAAGACCGAGGGCGTCATACATGTCGGTCGACATCGCATTTTGCCCGCCTTCGCCTCGAGTCAAACTCATCAACGCTCCCCGCGCGCCCAGTCCCCGGGTTTGATAGGCAAGAAGGCCGCCGTCCTCATCGTCCGGATGAGCAGTGATCATCAGAACGCTCGCCCGCGTCTTCAGTTGCGCAAGGTATCGGGCCAATCCGGATGCGCCACGGTCCAGATAGATCGGCATCGCGTGGGCCGTGATCTCAGACTGTAAGTCCGCGCCAGAACCGGCCCAGACGCTGCCTACGAGGGCGGCAACAGCAATCAGGCAGAAATACGGAATGTGAACCAGCTTGTTCAGCTTGAACGGACGCGCAAAGAATCTTTTCATCATCACGGGCGGGTTGATTTTAGGTCGTGAAAGCCCAGATATACCATGTGCATATAATTTCTACTAAGTTGATCAGCTTCGCCGGGCAGCAATCTGCTCCAGGAGGGTCGGGCTTTGCTAACAAGATTCGGAAACACGCAATTGCGATTCGCATTTGTCGTCTGCTCATTCTTCATCGGTTGCTTGGCTTCTGCGCAGACGCAGGCAATCAACGGCAGCATACGTGGTAGAGTGACGGACCAGTCCGGTTCGCCGATCGCGCAAGCCGCCATCGACGTCGAAAATACCCAGACCGATTTTAAGCGCTCATTCGAAACCACGGATGACGGATACTACGTCGTGCCGAACCTGCCGCTTGGGCCTTACGCCGTTACCGTTCGCAAAAGCGGTTTCGAGACGGAGCGGCACACGGAAATTCAGCTGGATGCAGGGACCGAAGCGGTAATCGACGCGCAACTGAAGGTCGGTGCAACCACGACCTCAATTGAAGTAACCGGTGGAGCGCCGGTCGTTGAACCCTCGCGAACGGATATCGGCCGCATCATCACCCACGCCGAAGTTGACAACCTTCCGTTGACGTCGAGAAATCCGTACAACTTCATCGTATTTCAGCCCGGGGTGAGCGGCCATCCAAATCAGGAACTTGGCATTCCTCGCACACTGAACACGAATGGCCTTCTGGACAGGATCAATTACCAGATGGACGGCATGGTGGATACCGAAAGCGATCGCTACGGCCTGCGCCTGTTTCCGATCGCCGATATTTA
>JAFAUR010000223.1 GCA_019243205.1 Acidobacteriaceae bacterium
AAGTTTTGCCATGTCGACGTCTCGTCGCCTATTCACTAGCACGTAACGTTCCTTTAAAAGGCGTCCGCGGAGATCGCCACTTTCGGGAAATCCATAGGGCATATGCTCTCTTCGACGAAGATCGATGAGGAGCTTACATGTCATTGAAGAAGCTTGAGGCCCGCACGCAGAGCGATCCCGCTCAGAAGTATTGATCATCGTCTTGCAGGTCGTCGAACATCAACACCGGATACGTCCGCCCTGGTCCGGAAGGGTTGAGGAATGGCCTTGAACACGGTTTCCGGATTGTTGTCGCATAACGCGCAAGCCGGAATTCAGGATCTTGGCGGAGCTCATCTTTGGGGATGGGGCGCAGACAATACGCACTTCCTCCGCACTTTCGTTAAATTTGCCCACGAATTGCCACCTCGAGAGTTGGACTACAACTCTCACCTAAGGCGTGCGCTATTTCGCCGCGTGATCTCAGTTTCCGATTACCCGATCACACACGAGCAACTCGGAACGTAAATACTGGGCCGTCACACATGAGTAATCATCGCGGCCGCGCCGCGCTTCACAGTCTACGGCTCGCGCGATTTACGGCAAAGTGAATTTAGCGTGGTCTCCTTGAAACAGTGAGGCGATTACCGTGATATTCTCCCGTGGAGAAAAGAAGTCCCATTTACGGAACGTCACACCGGCGGATGAGCTGGGCCGGAGCTCCTAATGAAAGGCATTGACAGCGAGGGTTCGTATGATTAACCGCATTGTCACGTTTGTTTTCTGCTTCCTCTCGCTCCTCTGGATCGCGCAAGAGAAGTTCACGTTCGGATCAGGTACCCGCACTCTTGTCCCGTCGGTGCGGCCGCTTATCGGGTAAATCGGGGATGGAAGCATCAAAATGCAGATGACCAAAGAGGACGTTCTACTCGACCAGCAGCAATATCATTTCCTCTTCATGCTCACGGCCCGCGAAGCCGAGGTCAGTCATGGTCCGGATGCCTCCTTGACCTTGAGGGACACGGATCCGAAGGCACTATACATGACGGCTCGTCCAGGCAGGGACAGAGCATTCATCTCGACGGACCGATTCATGAAGACGTGGATGAAGAATACACCCGCATTTGCGCTAAACGCGCCCAGGGTGTCCTTTCTCCATTCGCAGATGAAAATCGACGCCGATAATGTGAGCCAGGCGGTTTCGATCAACATTTTCGACCCTGGCGAAGCCGGCGGCGGATGGCAATTCAAGCTAGGAACAAAAGGCAACGATTTGCCGGGAGGACGCTATGAAGGGATTATCCTCTTCATTGACTGGGCACCCGCTACGGGATCCCCTCCGGAACCGATCAGGCTCGAGCTGCCGTCGCTATTCGGTGACGTCCTGCGCCGGGACAGGGAGACGTGATGAGTGCGCAAAGCTCTATCGAGCAGAAAAATCTGCATCTCTTATGCATGATCTGGGCAAAGGAGGCGATTATCGCCGATGATCATTCCCTGACCATACGAAACGTTGACCCGAAAGTCCTTTGCGCGACGGCAAGACCGGTCGACACCAGATTTTGCATCCTGACAAATGCATTCATGTCCGCATGGATACAGAATCAGGCGAGCTTCGAAAAAGAGCCGCCGGAAATCGCGATGGTTTATTCGCAGATGCCGGCCGGCTCAGATGGCATTGCGCACGCGATCCCCGTTGTCTTAACGAAACCTTTCGCCGAAGATATCGATGCGTGGAAGTTTGAATTGGCGCAGCCTAATCCGATATTGTCGACCGGGAGTTTACGAGATATCGCCCTTTTCATTGATTGGCTTCCATCCGTGCATTGCCCCGAACCAATCAGGATTGCTTTTCCAAAGCTATTCAGTTACGGAGTATGAAGATGCGATTCGACAATTTTGCGATCATCTTCACGGGGCCGGGCGTCGATCCCAAAGTGCACCGTGCCGTAATCAAAACTGACACGATCACTTACACAACCATCGGCGTCGATTCCAGGCATCAGGCGGAAGTAATAGAAGTGGCCAAGCAGGCCGTTGAAGATGGCGCGCAAATCATAGAATTGTGCGGCGGTTTCGGGCCTATTTGGATGGCAAGGGTCATTGAGGCCCTGAAAGGGGCGGTGCCCGTAGGCGGGTCTTTTACGGGCCTGAGGCTCGCGTGCCTCTCGTGGCATTGGGATTGACTCATCCCTATCAGGCTTGACGCTTCAGAGTCCTTGCGATTGCGCGGAGACGCACCGACACTTTGCGTGACGCGGGTCGGACGCGCTTCGGGGCCGCCCCCTCGAGGCGAGCAGGCCGGCGCGCTCACAGACCGTGGTTGACCGCTCGCAGATGATCCAGGTTAGCTGTAGGCTTCGCATCGGGCGATCACGGAGCTGAAATCAGTGGGAACGCTGCCCCGTCGAGTTGGGAATCCGATCCGGCAGGTACTTGAATAATGTTGTCGAGCAGGATCATCGCGTATCAAACACGGATTCGACCGATGCTCAGATTCAAACGATTCGAAACGGCAGCAATTACGATCAGCGGCATTGAGCTTGCAGCGAAGATTCGAAAACATCGATTTAAGACAGGAAAGTTAGGGGGCAGGCCCGAAACGGTTTCAGACGTTTGGGCGACCATCCTGGCTGCCCGACCTCCTCGGTATTTTTTTTTACGCCCGAGCGAGGCCCTTCAAGAAAGTTTGCACCGGAGGCTGAACTTTCACTTGGACGGAAAGTCGTTAGCCTTCTCGCTGAAGTGAAGTGCCGATTACCCGCGCAAAGTCGGGCAGCGTTTATGAATCGCCACCAGATCCGGCGACTGAGCGTATACCGTCGCTCACCGTTCACTTCTTTTTCAAGATCCGATCGGCCTTAGCGTCGATCTTCTTCTTATCGGAACCGGTCAGCTTGCCTTGACGCTCCATTTG
>JAFAUR010000269.1 GCA_019243205.1 Acidobacteriaceae bacterium
CCGTGCTTTTCAGGTTGTGCTGCGGCCGGCTTTGCGCCTCCTCGGGGCATATGGCAGCACGAACAAGTACAAACCGGTAAGCAACAGCAGGGCGAGCGGGAGCACTGCCGACAAGCCTAACGAGGTAGTGTACTTCTTCATCGCGACAGCGATTCCATTGATGATGACGGTCAGCGTAAAAACAATGGAGAGCCAGCGGTGCGTCTGCCGAATCGATTTGCTCCAGTTCACGACAATATCCTCCTTCACGAATTTTGTGGCGGCTTTACAACGCCGAATTGCTTAGCGTATTCCGCGTTCAGCCGCTGCCAGCTGCCCAACTGCATTGCGTCGCCGCCGGCGATGCGGCCAATGGGACTTCCGCTGAGAAGGCGATCCAGCACATCGAAGCAAATGTGCCACCCCGAGGCGCCCCATGAGATGAAACGGCGATCGATCTTGTGCCACAACGTGAGGCGCGTGCCGCCGCCAAAGGGTTCGAGTTCCCACCGGATATCGCCGTACTCAAGCACCTCGGGAGCCTCGGCTCGCGTCACCGTTGTCACGTGCGACCTGCCTGTTCCCACCCACGTGAGATTCACCGTGCTTCCGACCGTAGTCAGGCTCCCATCCGACTCAAAGGGCGCCCACTCGCGTATATGCGCCGGATCGGTAAGAGCCTGCCAGACTTTTTCCGGCGAGTGGCGCAGCTCTCTGACGAGAATGAGCGTCCACTTCTCTCCTTCCTTTCGCACCTGCGCCCCTCTGGCGGGACCCGGTGTGTACTGCTCGCGAGTGGTCATTTTCTTCTCCTTATCTCCGCTTTTTCGGCGCGGACCAGAAGCGGCGGGGCTGCGCCACCGTGCGGAGCGGCGCACCTAGTAACGTGCCAGCTGCACGATCTGGATTAGATTGCCGCAGGTGTCGTTAAGCATCGCGATCTTGGAGGCCGTTACGTCCGTTGGCGGCATGGTGAACTGGGCGCCGCGCGTTTTCATACGCTCGAAATCGGCTTGCACGTCGTCGGTGTAAAACATGGCCGCGGGTTGGCCTTGCTGGAAAATCGCCTGCTGGTAGGTTTGGGCCGTCGGGTTGTTATTGAGCGCCAACTGCAGTTCCGTCCCGCCCGGGTCTTCTGGCGAGGCCACCGTCAGCCAGCGAAACGGCCCCTGGCTGAAATCGGTCTTCTTCACGAAGCCCAGCACTTCGGTATAGAAGCGCAAGGCCTTCTCCTGATCGTCGACATACACGCTGGTCACTTTGATTTTCATTTCGTTTCTCCTTTGTCACGTTTGCGGTTTGCGCCGCGTTGTCTTTTTCTTGAGTTCCTTTTCGCTGACGTTGACTGCTCCATGTGGTCGAGGTGGCGTTCGAGAGCATCGACGTGAGCGGACCAGAATTGCCGAAACGGAGCCAGCCAGGCATCCACCTCCTGCAGCGGTTCTGGCTTCAGCCGGTACAGGCGGCGCTGCGCGTCCACGGTGGATTCTACGAAACCGGCGTCTCGCAACACTCGCAGGTGCTTTGACACGGTCGGCTGCGGCATGCGAAGTTGACGTTCGATCTCTCCAACCGACTGTTGTGACGAGACCAGGAGGCTCAATATCGCACGGCGGTTTGGCTCCGCAATGACTTCGAACACAGACTCCACGTTCTTTATATACTTTATATGGCATATACGTGTCAAGACATATTTATCCCGGCATCACCGCCGGGTGTCTCAGCTTAGGTCAGAGTGAGTTCTTTGAATGTAAGTCGGTGGGCGAGTAGCACGTCGCGGTTTGCTGCCCGGACGCCCAAGATACCGGTCAACGTGTGCTGAACCGTTCCTTCAGAATTTTGAGTGCGACCGTGCGGTCCAGGCGTGTGTCGCGCGCTTTGTAGACGCTTCCCATGCCACCCGCTCCGAGCAGCTCGATGATCTGATAAGGTCCGAGTTGCGTTCCGGGAAAAAGCAGCGCAGCGGGGGAAGAGCCGAGCCGGCGGACCGAGTCGTGGAGCCTGGCATGTTCCGGCAGGGAACCGTATTCTTCGAGCA
>JAFAUR010000295.1 GCA_019243205.1 Acidobacteriaceae bacterium
CAACTTTCAAGCTACCGATTAATGGGCGATTTTAAACAGAGTGCGGAGGAAGTACGTGTTGTCTGTGCCTCATCGCCAAAGATAACCTCCCCCAAAACCTCAATTTCCGGATTGCCTGTTGTCTGCGCAACAAACTGACGTTTGAATTCAATGCGAAGCAGCTTCAAAAGCGATGACTGTCAAGTCCAGGGGAAACTGGCTTTGTCGCAGGCTTTCCTTTGCGAATAGCGCGGTGCGAAAATTCCCATCCAGATCGCTCGCCGTCACTGGAATCTGGCCGGCGAGTCCGAACGATCGGAAGGTATAGGGGATTCCACTGGAGCCCAGAACCGATGGTCCGTTCATCAGATGAAAGTGGAGATGCGGAGCAGATGTATTACCGGTGTTTCCCAAGTTAGCTAAAGCCTGGCCGGACTTGACGTGTTGCCCGGCTGAGACCCTAACGGAACCCTTCTTCAGATGGGCGTAGAAAGCATACACGCCACCGCCGATATCCAGCACGATGTGGTTACCGTCCACGTTTTCGAGTGTGATTGTCTTTGGGTCCGGCAGCTTCCCTGGACGTTGATCGTCTAGAGTGTTTAGGGTTTCGACCACCGTTCCATCAGCTACAGCCAGTACGTCGGCGCCGTAGTCGGCATAGCTATGCAGTCGCCTGCATCGCCGTTCACCATACGTCCCGAACTATCGAGCCGCATCCAGTCAATCGCGAACCGCTGGGCGAAGTAGAGTCGTCCGTTTACTGGCAAGCCCGTTGCGCAATGCACGCCTCCTGGTTCGCAGCAGCCGTTCATGTCTACCCATCCCTTCCCACTCACCGGTGGATCGATTTTGCGCACCTGGGATTCGATCCGAATCCGTGCCACAGTGTAAGTCAAGGGAACGGTAGGTCCCGGTTCATGGGCGGGCGATCCGGCTCCTCGAAGACTGATACGGTGCTCAAGCTCGGACGGTACGGCCGAAAATGATTCGAACGAGATATCGATGAGAGCGCTGAGCCCGCAAGGGAAAAGTCAACCATCGAGCAGGCCAGGACCTGCAAGTCCTGCAAGCGCGCTGAGAATGCGTCTGTGAAGCAATGTAACAGCTTCGCCTACTCGCCTGTCCAGAAATTCCAATTCGACAATAATGTCACATGACAATTAAAAAAGATGTCACGTGACAGTCGCGCGACCAAAGAAGAGAGTAGCCGGGCTAGCGGTGATCCTGGCATCCTGGGCCGCAAGCGGGTACCTATTTTTAGGGATGGACAGAACGCAAAACGCCAGTGACCTCTTGGCCTTCGATCACCTCGTGATTTTTGATGTTTGAATCGAGGCTCGTTTCCGCTTCAAAAGTCGGTTTTCTCTGACGTAGGTTTCGGAGTTGCATGCAACGCTTTCATGAGCTCCGGCTTTCGCGGTCGGATTTCGTTCTTCCTTCCATGCGCTCTTCTTAGGGGAGGTTAACTTTTCAATCCGACATTGCCGCTTCAGGCGTTGCATCAAACAGATCTTTCTCCCACTTGTCAAACTTTGGATCCCGCGCGTCGACCGCTGCTGCCGGTGGAGTTGAGGTGTTTTGCCACTCCTGAATCGTATTTGCGACCACGACAGGAAACCAAGCGGGGCTGGTAATTTGGTCCTCGGATCGCGGAGCACACAGTTTAATAATCTGAACTAACTCTTCCTCGGATTTACCCTTTCCCCGGATGAGAACCTCATCGTAGTGAGATTTCCTTCTCAACGGCTCACCGAGGATGCCCTCCATAGTTTTGAGAAGTGCAGTTTCACGCCATTCTTGCTGCTTCTGGGTGGGTTGGATTTGATCATGAATGAGCAAATGCGGAGGTGGCGAATCGCGTCTTTTGCGATTCGCCTCCTGTGAGTCTCCCTCTCCCTTTCTTCAAAGCCTCTTTTAATACACCTTTTTTAGGTGGAAGAATTGTACACGCTTGACCGGAAGAATCGTAACACCCATCAGCGGAAGAATCGTAGCACTCTCGCTGCTCAGTCGTACTGATGCACTTGGCATTAGGACGGTCACTGAGCCTATAATTTGTTGATGTTCGTCGGCGTCGTTCGCCGATGGCCAGCCCTGCGGCCTCAAGTGCGGGCAACATGTTCCGGACATTGCGGCCTGTGCAAGCCAGATCTTTCCCCAGGGTCTCGTGGCCAGGAAAGCATGGACCATTCCGGCGTTGCCAGCACAGGGCAGCATGTAGGACTTTGCTTGCAAACGAGACACGACCTATGGGAATTTGGAGCACCCTCAAGTAAAGGCGGCCGAATTGCTGTTCATCCGGTAATGGCGGCCGCCGCAATGTGTACTCATTTGCGTCCCCACGGCTGACCCAACTGAGCAAGTTGAGTTTGCGAAGCTTCTCCCGAAGTTTACGGATGCTCCCCTTTTTGCAGCCGAGCATTTCTGCCAATTCGCGGTCTTTCCCGGTCCATGATTGCGCTCCCCTGCGGGTAAGAAAAAACAGCCTGGCATAGAGGCACTTACCTCCGTAACAGAGGTTCTTTTTGTCTAAACTCATAATGCTCAGTGGAAGCGGAGCATATAACGGATCGTGCCGGTCGGCCGCAGCGGGCATACGTGCGCTGTTGTTGCTGACGCAAGTGCGTCCTTTCTTGCGCTCGGCTATGCGGCGGCTAGAATCTGATCGGCGTGAATGTACAATATCTGACGACAACATTAACTCTGCGGGCATGACAAGCGTTCGCTCCGCCTCGTGCCCGTTTTTCTTTTTAGAATTCCTCTTCTGATGCCACCCATTCGTGATATCGCGTGACCTCGATCATTTGTCCGATTCGTTCCAAATCGCTGACAGGCACTGCCCGACAACGCCAAGCCGAACGCCGGAAGAACTGACCAGGTTTGGGTGATTTCGCCGCGCCCGGTTACGCGCTCAAGCGGACCTCCATTTGGCACGAACCTGGGATGCGGGCTGACGGGATGTAGGCTCGCCGAGCAGTTGCCGCGGCAGCTTTCATTGTCATCCGTCGTCGCTCGCCTTCCCATAAAATACAACTGCCCTCTACGCGCGAAGCCCGTAGAACTTGCGGTAAGCGGGAATTGAGTGAAATGCAACCATCGCGCGTCATACGCATCGCGTGGCGAAACCTTTATCGAGCGGTTCGGAAACAGGAATGTCGAGCAGGACGTTTCTCAAACAGTTCATACATAAGTGGTAGAAGTCGCTTAAGCATCATGCGTGGCGAATGGCGCCGCGCAACTTCGCTCTCAACATTCTGTCGGGTGTTACGAAGTTGAGTCTCCAAAGTTTTGGACTTTTGAGAGAAATCTGCATACCCGATCCGTGTTTGTGAAGAGGACGACGTGACCGTTACGTGTGACGGCGTTCCCGGAAAGCGGCAAACCAGCCAATCGAACCGGCCCGACCAGAAATGGATGACGTAATCGGAACGATGCTGCCGCACTCTCATTTTGACAATCGCGCCTGCTGCGGCTGCCTGCTGGGCATCATGACCGGGGTTCAATCGTCTCGAGCTCGGCCTGCCCGGATTGCGGCTGGGTCAGTATATTCGCGGGGTTTCGGAAACCTGGCATTCACATGCGAAAATGCAAGAACTGCAGCGAGCCCGTGAAGCTTGCATGATCAAATCGATGTTCAGTTTGGCTGGACGGCATACTCACCTGGGCCGTTGCCCACCTGGCAATCGCATGGCCCGGTAAGCGGCGGCAGGTCTCCGTAACCGTACGCCCAGCCTGTGAACGGATTTCCGACTGGAACACCTCGGCAGCGCGGTGGTTTCGTCAACGGCCTCATTTTTCCGGTCACCGTCACCGTTGTCCTCTTGGTCGTAACCGTCTTGGTCCACAGCATGAGCCTGAGCTCTCTAAGCGTATTTCCTTTTTATAGGATGAGAAATTTTCAAAGTTTTGCATCCGTAGCAGGCAGCAAAAACCCGGGGGGAAAATGACATGTACCGGTGTGCTGCCCTTGCACTTCACTGGGCACGGTTCGCCTGCTCAACGCGGAACACAGCCTGACTGGCTTTCGCGCCCGCGAGCGTAATATGTTTTTGTGGTTCGTTCCGTAGAGCGGAGCAGACCGCTACCTGAGAGAGGCTCTGCCCGGCAACGCGGCGATGGCACTCGCTTGGGCACGAGCGCTATCGAGGGTGCGTTTGACATTCGGTTCGACGCGTCCGGCACAAGCGAGGGCGCGGGCCGCTTCGCTTTCCGCCTCCGGGTTTCGGCCTTCCCACCAAAGCACGGAGGCAAGCGCCATCCTGGGACGGTACCACGTTGGAGACGCATCGATGGCGGAACGCAGCTTCGTTTCCGCGCGCGGAAGATCGCGAGTCACAATGGCAAGCATCGCGGATTGATATAGAGCGTTGAAGCGCTCGGCGCTACCAAGTTCGGCAGCTTCGGCAGCCTGTTGGGCCATGGCAAGAGCCTCTCGGCGAACGGGCAGAGCAAAGCGCGGTGCGGCCGAGGCGATTTGATGTGACAGCTCGAGATTTGGACCAGGCATCGGCAGTTCGCGCGCAAGGCCATACCAGCGTCCGGCAGCGACAAAGTCGCCGCGTGCTGCCTGCCTTTCTACGATTGTCCACATGCTCGCTTGTGCAACGTAAGCGCCTGCCGCAAAGAACAGAGCCACGCTAAAACCCTTCGCGTATCGT
>JAFAUR010000379.1 GCA_019243205.1 Acidobacteriaceae bacterium
GGTCGGGGAGGAAACGCAAATCCACTGGGTCCGCCCTTGATCTTCGGCTCGAACACCTGTGCGTAAATGGCCGATTTGCCAGTGCGCTCAGCAAAATGCCGGAACGCGTGCCCGAAGGCTCCGCGAAGACTGTTGGCCGCCGTCGCACGGCCGAGGGCTAACGGGCGCTCCGCTTGGAATTCAAATCGCAAAGCCCGAACTCGAAACACCTGCAAGCAACAGTACTAGCACGGTCACAGAACGGCGTCACTTTTGACAGCGCGGCATCGAATAAGCTAGTGAAAGCAGGTGCAAACATGAGGCGTAGAGAGTTCCTTCGCGGCGCAACGCATCTGGCAACCGGCTCGGGGCTGGCACTTGCGGTCACGCGGCTCGGAGCCGCGATGTCGAGGGGACCCAAGCTTGTCAAGATCGTCGAGTTTACCGACTCGGGTCAGCGAAAAGGAGTTGTGACGGTGGACAAGGTCGTCAAAACCGATGAGGAGTGGAAAACGCAGTTAACACCGGAGCAATACCAGGTGGCACGCCACGCCGGAACCGAGCGGCCATTTACGGGTAAGTACTGGAACAACCATGAGCACGGACTGTATCGCTGCATCTGCTGTGCGAACGCCCTCTTCTCGTCTGACACCAAGTTCGAATCCGGCACCGGCTGGCCCAGCTTTTGGCAACCGATCGCCAAAGAAAACGTTTCTACGGATGCGGATGTGAGTCTCGGCATGATGCGCACCGAGGTCCGTTGTTCGAAGTGTGATGGGCACCTGGGCCACGTGTTTGATGACGGCCCGCGCCCGACCGGTCTGCGTTACTGTATGAACTCCGCATCTCTCGATTTTGTAAAGAGCTGACCGCCGCGTCGCGTCCAACCATTACCTTGAGTCACACCCTGACCGGAACTTTCCGGGTTCACAAGGCGTTTTCGTCTCGATACGTTTCGGAATCGCGCAACATCATCGTTTATCTACCACCCGGCTATAACGAGAATCTCGCGCGTTACCCGGTGTTTTATATGCATGATGGCCAGAATCTCTTCGACGCTGCCACTGCGTTTCTGGGAAACGAGTGGGGCGTAGACGAAGTGGCAGAAGCCCTGATTGCAGCAGGTGCGATTGAGCCTGTCATCATTGTCGGCATTTACAACACCGAGATGAAGCGCCTCGCTGAATACACACCGGTTCGGAACCAACGCGGCGCCGGCGGTCAGGCCCGGCAGTACGGCCGGCTCATCGTGGAAGAGCTGAAGCCGTTCATCGACAACGAATATCGGACGCTGCCTGATAGAAGCAATACTGCCTTGGGCGGCTCGTCGCTAGGAGGGTTGGCTTCACTCTACCTCGGTCTTCGTCACTCCAGCACTTTCGGCAAGCTCGCAGTCATGTCTCCGTCTGTCTGGTGGGCCAATCGCGCTATTCTTCGCGAAGTGAACCGGCTGGGCAAGAAGCCGGAAACCAAGATCTGGCTCGATGTCGGGACCTGCGAAGGGGACAATCCGCAAGCATGCGTCAGGAATGTGCGAGACCTGCGGGATGCCCTTTTGAGTAAAGGGTGGAGGCTTGCTCGTGACCTGCGGTTTGTCGAAGATGAAGGTGCCGGCCACGATGAGAAAGCATGGGGATTTCGCATGCGCGACGTTTTGACATTTCTCTTCCCTCCTGGCGGCGCGAACCTCGGATAGCATAAAAAGACACTGTATGGCCTTTTGCACAAATTGTGGAACGCAGATCGGCGATGCTGCCAAGTTCTGTTTGAACTGCGGACAGCCCGTGAACGGTGCGGCTGGGGCGACCGCTGTGACGCCGGCGGTCGTAGTAGAGCCGTTGAAGTATGACATCGAGGGTCACAATCTCCAGATCGCTCGCGTGCACCTCAAACCCGGTCAGGAGATCTATGCGGAAGCCGGCAAAATGGTCTACAAGTCAGCCAACGTCGATTGGACGACGCGTGCCACGGGTCAGTCGTTCGCCGACAAGATCATCGGCGCCATTAAACGCAAACTGATGGGCGAATCGTTGTTTTTCACCTATTTCAGCGTACCCTCCGGACAAGGGGAACTTGGTTTTGCCGGTCACTATCCAGGCAAGATTCAGGTGTTCCAGCTCGCTCCCGGGCAGCAGATCATGGTCCAGCGCGACGGATTCTTATTCGCTGAAGGCACGGTAACGCTTGATATCGCACTTGTGCGTCGGTTGGGAGCGGGACTTCTCGGAGGCGAGGGTTTCATCCTTCAGAAGCTGACCGGGCCGGGCGCCGTGTTTGTCCACGCCGGAGGCGACCACGTCGACATCACTCTCGCCCCGGGCGAAATGTTCCAGGTCCAGACCGGGCACCTGGTGGCATTTGAACCGACCGTGAACTACGACATTCAGCTAGTCGGCAGCATCAGAACCGCTATTTTCGGCGGAGAAGGGCTCTTTCTGACGACTCTGACAGGCCCGGGACGCGTGATCATCCAAAGCATGACGCTCGAGCGCCTGCGCCACGAGCTCTCCCCCGAGGAGCATCGACACAGCGGGGATGAGCGCAATCCTCTCGGCGCGCTCGCAAGCGGAGACCTCAGCAGCTTTTTCAGAAGCGACGATTAGCCGAACATCGTCGAATGCCACAATAGGACTTCGTGAGTTCAGGAAGTCTTGTCCAGATTAGTACTCCCTCGCCTCGCCTCCCTAGCTGGCTCCGAAAAGGCCGCACGCATTTCGAATCTGTTCACAATCTGAAGGTCGAACTCCGCGAACGACGTCTCCATACGGTTTGTGAGTCCGCGCGCTGCCCGAATATCCACGAATGCTTCAGCCGTGGCGCGGCCACGTTCATGATCCTGGGCAACATCTGCACGCGCGGATGCGGATTCTGTTCTGTCCCGAAAGGCTCTCCGGCCAAGAAAGAATTCAACCTCGATCCGGCCGAGCCGTTCCATGTTGCCGAGATGGCTGCCCGAATGAAACTGCGTTACGTTGTGATCACATCTGTGAATCGCGACGATCTTCCCGACGGAGGGTCCGCTCATTTCGCACAGACAGTTCGCGAGACCCGCAATGCCCTGCCCAACGCTCAAATCGAGGTGCTAACTCCGGACTTCTGTGGCGACCTCAGTGCCGTGGCAAGAGTCCTCGATGCCGGTCCTCACGTTTTCAATCACAACATGGAGACCGTAAGACGGCTGTACAAGAGGGTACGCCCGCAAGCGGATTACGAGCAATCACTCAATGTACTTCGTTTCGCAAAACAGTACCGGCCGGCAGCGTTGACGAAATCGGGATTGATGGTGGGCCTTGGCGAGTCCGCAAAAGAGGTCCACGAACTGATGGCAGATGTGCACCAAGCCCACGTTGACGTGGCCACAGTGGGGCAATATCTACAGCCGACGCGAAGGAACCTCCCCGTGGCCGAATTCGTCACGCCCGAGCAATTCGATGCCTATCGCGATTTCGGCCTGAACCTCGGATTCAAAATGGTCTTTAGCGGTCCATTCGTACGCAGTTCTTATATGGCGGACAGGGTCAGCGAGCAAGCGACGCAGGTGGATGGCTGAGCAGTACGGTCATTTGCGCTCCTACTCGGGCCGAATCATCCTGCACACCCTGCTTTCGCTTCTTACCGCGGCTCTACTGCTGCTGATTTTTCCCAAGTTTGATCTTCGGTTTCTGGCACCTGTTGCCCTGACGCCCATCCTTGTCGCGGTCGCGCGAACTCAGGACGGCTGGCAGCGTTTCATCTACGGATGGGCGGCGGGCATCTTCTATTGGTTTTTCCTTTGCACCTGGATTCAGTTTGTTTTAGAAGTCCACGGCGGCATGGGTCGCTGGGGCGGCTGGGCCTGCTTTTTTCTGTTCGCAATCCTGAAGGGATTGCACATGGCCGTTTTCGGCTGGCTGGCAGGACCGCTTATGCGCACGCCTTATGCTGTTCCGGCAATTGCGGCTCTCTGGACCGGCCTGGAACGGACACACGGTACGTTCGGATTCGCCTGGCTTGACCTGGGGAATGCAGGGATCAATATGTCGGTGCCGCTGCGGCTCGCACCAGTGGTTGGCGTTTACGGTCTTTCTTTTGTCTTCGCGATGCTCGCGGCGGGACTCGCCTGCGTCATCCTACGCCAGCCTCGCGTGCGGCTGCTCCCGCTAATCTCACTCGTGTTGCTTTGGGCTTTGCCGCCTGTTCGAGAGCAAGCAAATGCCGATCAGGCCGCGTTGGTGATGCAGCCGAACATAAACCCGGAGCTTCAGTGGACCTTCCTGCTGCAGGAGAGGACGGAACAACGGTTGGCGATGGTGTCGCAGCTGCTCCCGGCCCCGCTCGTGATTTGGCCTGAACTCCCCGCGCCACTCTATTTCTACAGCGATCGCGAATTTCGCCAGGTTGCCATGAATATCGCCAGGAATCATGGCTACTTTCTGTTTGGCACCGTTGCCTATACACCCCAGAACCAACCGCTGAACTCCGCCGTGCTTCTCGGACCGAACGGGAACGAGATCGGCCGGTACGACAAGATCAATCTCGTTCCCTTCGGTGAATTTGTTCCTCCGGTGTTTTTCTTCGTGAATCGAATCACGCAGGAGGCCGGCGATTTTGTTCCCGGCCACGACATCAAAGTGATGCCTGCCGCCGGACATCGCTTAGGCGTTTTCATTTGTTACGAATCCGCTTTCCCCGACCTGGTACGGCAATTCACGAAACGCGGCGCAGACGTGCTCATCAACCTTTCGAACGATGGCTATTTCGGGCATTCCGAAGCGCGGCAACAGCATTTACTGATTGCGCGCATGCGGGCGGTGGAGAACCGCCGCTTCCTGGTTCGAGTCACGAACGACGGCATCTCCGCTGTGATCGGGCCTTCTGGGCAGCTGCTGCGAACACTCCCGCTGTACCAGGAGGTTGCGACGCCCGTGCGCTACGGAGCAATTCAAGGGGTCACGTTTTATGCCGAGCACGGAGACTGGTTCGCTTGGACTTGTCTGGTCTTAGGCGTGGTACCAGCCGGCTTCAAACTTTGGAGGCGCAGAACCGCACACCTATACTGATTTCCATGGCCTTGAAAGACGTTCAGCGGCAGTTGGGATTCAATACGCGAGCTCTGCATACCGGTTACGATCCGGATCCGGCAACCCGAGCCCGGGCGGTTCCGATTTATCAGTCCACTTCCTTCACCTTCGACGATACAGAGCACGCGGCACGCCTCTTCGCGTTGCAGGAGTTCGGCAATATCTATAGCCGGATTATGAATCCTACGACCGCCGTGCTCGAATCGCGCATCGCTTCGCTCGAGAACGGAGTTGCAGCTCTCGCCCTTTCGAGCGGTCAGGCTGCACAATTTTTGACACTGACGACGCTCGCTGCTCCTGGGGACGAAATCGTCTCGGCTAGCACCTTGTATGGCGGAACATACACTCAGTTCGATGTGACGATGCGGCGCCTCGGGTACAACGTCAAGTTCGTCGAACCCGACGACCCTTCCAATTTCCGCAAGGCAATTACGCCCAAAACCAAAGTGCTGTATGGAGAGACCATCAGCAATCCCCGGAGCAACGTGCTTGATATCGGCGCAATGTCACAGATTGCACATGAGCATGACATCCCGCTGGTCATAGACAATACGTTTGCGACGCCCTATATCACTCGTCCGATCGATCACGGGGCGGATATAGTCGTCCATTCCATGACGAAGTTTCTCGGCGGCCACGGGACATCCATCGGCGGCATCATCGTCGACAGCGGCAAATTCCCCTGGAATAACGGAAAGTTCCCACAATTCACCGATCCCTCGCCCGCCTACCACGGGATGAGATTCTGGGACACGTTCGGGAACATCAGCTTCATCATCAAAACGAGAGTCGAAGGTCTCCGCGACATGGGGCCTTGCATGAGCCCCTTCAACGCTTTCCTGTTCCTTCAGGGTGTCGAGACTCTCGGCATGCGCATGGAGAGGCATCTCAGCAACACCCTGATCGTTGCGCAGCACCTGGAGAAACACCCGAAAGTGAGCTGGGTGAAATATGCATCTCTTCCTGGAAGCGAGTATTTTGAGATGGCCCGGCGCTATACACCTCGCGGAGCAGGCGCCGTGTTTTCTTTCGGCCTGCGCGACGGCTTCGACGCGGGCAAGCGGTTCATCAACAGCCTCAGGATCTTTTCACATCTTGCGAATGTCGGCGATGCCCGCAGCCTGGTGATCCATCCTGCCTCGACAACACATCAGCAACTCGGATTGGCTGAACAGGAAGCCGCCGGCGTTACGCCGGAACTAGTCCGCCTGTCGGTCGGTCTCGAGGACGTAGACGACCTGATCTGGGACATCGATCAGGCGCTCGGCTGAGTCTCGATTTTCACCCACGACTTCTTCGCATCGCTCTCTGCGGACTTTTCGAGCAGGATCATCCCTCGAAGTCCGTCTTCGAAGGTCGGATAGTCGACGGGCGCTGACGGGTCAGCGACACGCGCGTAGAAACGCTTGAATAGCTGTTTGTGCGAATCGTCATAACCTTCGCTGTGCCCGCCCGGCAGATCGGCAAAGGTCGCTGCTCCGGGATAAAACAGTGATGCATCCTTGATGAGGACCTGGTTCGGTTCGTTCCGATGGCCAATCCAGAGAGTATCGGGCCGCTCCTGGTCCCAGGCAACGCCCGCTTTCGTGCCGAAAATCTCAAACGCAAATCGATTCTTCCGACCGGCCGACATTTGACTGACAGTGAACGCGCCTTTCGCCCGCTGCCCCAGATGGATCATCACCATTCCGAAATCCTCCGTGTCAATCGGGAACTCATCATATTCAGAGGGCGCCCTTTTCTTGCCCGCGAACGTCTCAACCGAGCCTTTCGGCCGCTTGCGGGTCTTATGGAAAATCGTGAAATCAGCGCAGAGGGAAGTAATGGGCAGACCCGTAAGGTGCTGAATCATATCCATCCAATGCGACCCGATATCGCCCATAACGCGCAACTTGCCGTTGAACTTCGCATCAAGGCGCCAGTTCCAGTCTGTGTCGTACAGGAGCCAGTCTTGTGAATACGTCCCCTGAACGATCAGGATTTCACCGAGGTCGCCCGCGGCGATCATTTCACGCATCTGCTGAACCACCGGGTAGTAGCGCAGGTTGTGCTGGACTGCATTGACGATGTTCCTGTCGCGTGCCTGTTCCACGAGCTTACGTGCTTCAGCGGACGTCATAGCGAGCGGCTTCTCGCAGAGGACCGCCTTCCCTGCCTCCATGGCCGCCGAAGACATGGGAAAGTGATCCACGTTGGGCGTGCAAATATGAACCGCGTCGATCTCCTTGCGCTGCAAAACTGTCCCGAGATCAGCAGTCGCGAAAGGAATGCTGTTGGCGGCGGCAAATCGCTCAGCCGTTTCTTTGCGGCTGCCTACCACCGCTGCGACCTCTACGTTGCCAAGCCGGCGTACGTTTTCGGTATGCACCTTTCCCATAAAGCCGGTTCCGACGATTGCCGTTTTGATTGTTTTCATGACTAATGGTTTTCCCATTTGAGACTATAACGTCCCGAAATGAACCATTTGACTGACGTTTATGACCGGAATTGGTAGGCTGTGGTGGACGGGGTTCCACATGTTAGTCCGCGTACGAATCGGAAGCCGCCGAACGAGGTTTCAACCGCGCTTTCAGAATGCGGCGCTTGCAACAGCGTCTTTGCTTGCTCCCTCCTCGCTTGTAGCGTTTACCGTCTCTTTCTGGGGTTTTGCCGCAGACTTGCAGTGGACAGGCGATTTCTTTATATCGCGCGGCGTCTTCGCTCATTGGCAGGTATGGATGGCTATGGCCGCAGTACTTTTGCTTATATCTCGGTTGCTTGATGGGTATGCGCAGAAGGGTCAACCCCAATCGACCGACTCCAATCCCTGATCCCGAATCACATATTCACAGACAATTCGCATTCCAACGAACGTAACTTTTCGCACCGATTCCCCAATCCTAATTACCGGTCTAGTCTCGCTCGAACGCTTGCAAACACCGGCTGACAGATACGGCAGCCTGCGCGGCAACTTTCGGCATTTCGCTTGCATCAGGAAAGGCGACAGGGCTCAAATCGATGTCCGAAACTCAACCCACTGCCATCGCCGTGACCGCAGAACAAGTACGACCTATCCCCGTCGGGCTATTGCGGGTTTTGGCGAATGCAACCCGTGAATCAGCGACTTGGGCGGGGAGCACCGCTCAACGCCTGGGCGAGATTGTCTCGGCATTAATGGGTCCGGCTGTCGTCTGCGTCTACGCATTCACGGCATGGAGTCTTGCTGCCAATGCGGGGTGGACGAATACGTTCATTTTTTCGTCCGGGCCCTTATCCAATTGGTTCGTTTGGCTTTTCATTGCCGCGCTGATTACCTTGGCTTCAGGCATTTTAGGGCGTCGCGGCGACGGCGAGCGAATCTCATAAACGCAACCGAAATTTGCTCGTTATCACTGGGCCTGACCTGAATCTCTTTGCTATTCTCTAGTTCAGGTATCACCTCCCAAGATGGCCTTCAGTTCGCGTTCCTACGTGAATCGGTATATTCCGTCGAACCGCTTCCCCACCGGCCTGAAATGGTTGCTCATCGTCAACCTTTCGATTTTCGTCCTGAGCTATATCCTCAGGGCCAGCAGGGCTGATCTTTTCCTTCACAATTTTGCGTTGGTGCCCGCTCAGGTAGTGCAGACTTTTGCGGTCTGGCAGCTTGTCACCTACATGTTCCTCCATGTCGGGATCGGGCAGATTCTCTGGAATATGCTGGCCCTTTGGATGTTCGGGGTTGAGCTCGAGCGGCTCTGGGGCACCGGGCGCTTCCTACGTTTCTACTTTGTTTGTGGTATCTGCGCAGGATTGACAGTGATCGTGGCAGCGTATCTGTTCGGCGGAGTCAACTCACCAACCGTTGGGTCATCGGGCGCAATCTACGCCATCTTGATGGCTTATGCTCTGATGTTTTCCGATCGCACGATCCTTTTCGGCTTTCTCATACCCATTAAGGCCAAGTACTTCGTCATGATTATCGGAGCGATTGTGTTCCTTCAGTCGTACACGGCCACCATCGGCGGACAATCTGCCGGCATTCAGGTTTTAGCCGATCTGGGCGGCCTGCTTGCCGGCTACCTCATACTGAGGGGCAAGCAACTTCGATCTCGTGTTCGTCAACCGATCGCTTCAGGCGTGAAAGAATGGAAACTAAAAAGAGCCAGAAAGAAGTTCGAGGTCTACCTGCGGAATCGGGATTCGGATCGAGACCGCTGGGTGCACTGAACAGATTTCTCGTCTAAGAGGTTCGGAGTATGAAGTACGGCATGCTGTCGGCGATTTTCGCCGCTGCCTCGATAGTTTATCCAGCACTATTTACAACTCGTTCGCTAGGGCAAGAAGGGCCGCAGTCCCAGAGCAGTGAGTCTGTGGCCAAGCCGAAGAAAAAGCCCGCGCAGCCAGTTCCGGATCAGGCACAGCCGCAAGAACAGGAACCAGAGGCTCCAGCTCCTGCGGAGGAGAAGCCCATTCCTTCCGAGTTTAAGAAGCCGAAGGACGTTCCTAAAGACACCCCAACGTTCAGATCGGAGGCGACAACCGTAAACGTCGATGTCGCCGTGCTGGACGATCACAACCATTTCATCCCGAACATTTCTCAATCTTCATTCCGGGTGCTCGAAGATGGCATCCCGCAACAGATCTCGCAATTCGGACACAGCGAAGCGCCGATGACTATTTGTATGGTGATCGAGTTCAGCGGACGTTTCCAAGCGTTCTGGACCCAAGGCTGGTATGAGACCCTGCAGGCGTCGTACGGCTTTCTTGAGACGCTGAAGCCGGACGATAACGTTGCGGTAGTCACCTATGATCTGAGGACCACCATCCTGTCCGACTTTTCTCCCGATAAGCGAAAGGCGGAGCAGGCGATGTCACTTTTGCGCATTCCCGGTTTTAGCGAATCGAACGTGTTCGATGCTTTGACAGATATGGCAGATCGCATGTCCGGTATCGAGGGTCGCAAAGCGATTCTTCTGATCGGGTCGGGCATCGACACATTTAGCAAAATCACCTTCGATAAAGCCCGCCGCAGTCTGCAGGAATCCGGCGTCCCGATTTACACCATCAGCGTGCTGCAGATCTCGAGAATTATGGCTGAAGCGAACGGAATGAGCCCCACGGCAGATTTGACCTTTCTGCAGGCCGACAATGAAATGAAGACGTTTTCGAAAGAAACGGGCGGCCTTTCTTTCTTCCCTCGGTTTGTTGGCGAATATCCCGCGATCTTCCGGCAAATCGAAGACGCGCTGCGAAATCAGTATGCGATCGCATATCATCCTACGAACACGGCGCGGGATGGGAAATTCCGCCATATCAAAGTTGAGCTGATCAATCCGGAAACGAACGAGCCTTTGCGACTGCAGAACCAGAAGGGCAAGGCGATCAAATATCAGATCGTTGCCAAGGCGGGGTACAAAGCACCGCATGAGGTCGACTGAGTGTCGTTGTACTGGCGCGTCGCATGTCAAGTCCTCAATCTTCCCTGGTTTGAATTCGATAGCGACTCATTGACTATCCACCACCGTCCTGGTAATTTCGCAAAGGTCTGATGCGATCTGGTGATAGTCGTCCCTTCGATAGGGCTGCAATTCTATTGGTTGATGATAACCGCGACGGAGTGCTTGCTCGCCGAACCGTCCTCGAAGAATTGGGATATCAAGTCTTTGCCGCGAGTTCGGGCAACGATGCCCTCCACACCATTGAAGAGCGGCCATGCGATCTCGTAATCACCGATTACAAAATGTCGCCGATGAACGGTCTGGAACTCATCGCGAAACTTCGGGAACGAAATTTTCGCAACCCGATTATTCTTCTGACCGGTTTTGCTGACAGCCTTGGTTTGAAGCCGGATAATACCGGAGCAGACCTGGTACTTCAAAAAAACGCCAATGAAGTCGCGAGCTTGGTGCGTCACACGAAAAGGCTTCTGAATGTCCCTCGCAAACCCGCTCGTTCACAGCTGTTTCGCGCCATGAAGCGATCTAAGACCGCGGGTGCTTGACCAAAACGTCTCGACGGCAAGGTTTAAGCGATTACGAGAGCGATGATCGCAACCGCGAGCGCCGGGGGCATGACGAATATACCCCAGCGCAGGAAGTCCCAGAAACCTACATGCTGACCGTCGCGGCGTATCGCGATCAGCCAGAGAATAGTAGCGAGCGAACCCGTCACTGACAGATTCGGGCCGAGATCCACTCCGATCAGCACAGCATCTCGTAGCGGGCCGGTTGCCGCCGCGGCTCTTACAGCCGACCCGCTGATTAGCCCGCTTGGCAGGTTGTTCATCAGATTGGAGATGAGCGCGATTCCGAAACCGGAGGTAAGAGCCGAACGAAGCGGTTGCCAGTTTTCCATCTGCCGTAACGCATGAACGCCGGCCGACAGCGCGCCTGCCGAATTGATCGCCTCGACAATCACGAAAAGCCCCGCGACAAGCGGCAGAACGCTCCACGAAATCTCTCTGGCGATCTCGAAAGGAGCTTTTGGATCACGCATACAGATCGCGATTGCTACCAGAACCCCGGCCGCGCACGCGGGCGCACCCAAATCAAGGTTGAAAGCCGAAGCGATCATCAAAGTGACGGCAAGAAAAGCAATCCCAAACAATGTGAGCTTGCCGGACGGAGAGAGTCTTTTAGGGGCAACTGGCTCGGTCATTGCACCTGATAAGTGCTTGGCGGATAGCCATCTCAGGACCAGGAACGTGATGCCGATAGCCGCGAGCGAAGGCAAGCCGAAAGTGAGAAGCCATCTGCCCAGAGGCGGCATCCCGCCGTTGTAGACCACCAGGTTCGCGGGATTTGAAATCGGCAGCACAAAACTGGCCGCATTGGCAATGAATGCGCAAATGAGTAGATAGGGCAGCGGCTCGGCTTCTGCCGCGCGCACGGCGGCCATCACGGCAGGCGTGAGAACCACCGCCGTCGCGTCATTCGACAGAAAGACGGTTACTGCGATGCCGACGGCGTAGATTAAGACGAACAGCCGGGCGCGAGAGCCTTTCGAAGCCCGCACTGCGTGACCGGCGACCCAGTCGAACACTCCTTCTCGTCGCGCCAGTTCAGACATGATCATCATCCCGATCAGGAACAAGTAGACGTCGAGACCTTTGGCCATCGCCTGTGCAGCTGATGAGAGCGAAATCAGACCGCAGATTACGAGCAGGCAGGCTCCGGCGACCGCCCACCAGGCTTCCGACCATCTCTTGGGCCGGATAAGGACCAAGGCGATCGTAAGAAGCGAAATGAACCAGGTCGCTCCGTTGTGCCAGTGCAAGACAGACAGCGAGTCCATGAGAATTTTCATTCGGTTCGAGTTGTGCGTACTTGTGCGTTATCTAGCCCGCCGGATGACATCAATTTCGCTTGATGCCATCGCTTAACTAAGCATGGATCGCACTAATCATTAGATTTCGAATTCAGCACACCTAATTGAAAACGAGATGTGCGAGATGCGGAGGCGGACCGACCGTTTACGGCGCATTCCCAGGCTTTTCACTGCGTTCTCGATTCGATATCGTATTGCCGCAGCTTTTCATAGAGAAGTCTCCGATGGATTTTCAACAAGTCGGCAGCTTTCGACTTGTTACCTTGCGCTGCGGCCAGAGCACGTTCGATCAGAGCGCGCTCAAGCAGTTCTATGTTTTCCTTCCACCCGCTGGCGAGTGAGACCTGGTCTGTCCACCTTCCCGTGGCTTTGGTCTGCTGATCATCCAGAAGGAGAATCGCGTCAGCATCGATTACCCCTCCGCGTGCAAGCACCAGGGCTCGAGCGATTGTATTTTCAAGCTCGCGCACATTACCCGGCCACTGATGCTCGCAAAGCATAGATAATGCCGAGGGTGTAATTGAGATTTCTCGCCCGCTTCTGAGCAGAAAATGCTCCACCAAAGCGGGAATGTCCTGCTTGCGCTCTCTCAATGCCGGGAGTGTGATAGTCACCACGTTCAGCCGATAGTAAAGGTCTTCCCGAAAGTCTCCCTTAGCCACCGCTTGTTCCAGGTTCTTCGATGTGGCCGTGATCAGGCGTATGTCAACGTGAACCGGCGCATTGCTCCCGACGCGCTCGATCGAACGCTCCTGCACCGCACGTAACAGTTTTGCTTGGAGCGTGGGGGCAAGCTCGGCGATTTCATCGAGAAAAAGCGTCCCCCCATTCGCCTCCTCGAAGCGGCCCACACGCCGGTACATTGCATTCGTGAACGCGCCCTTCTCATGCCCGAACAATTCCGATTCGAGCAACGATTCCGGAATGGCGGCGCAGTTCACTTTCAAGAGGGGCCCTCTTGCACGGGCACTGTTCTCGTGGATCGCATTCACAACGAGTTCCTTGCCGGTGCCGCTCTCACCACGAACCAGCACCGTAGCGTTTGATCCTGCTACTTGTCCGATCAACTTATAAACTCGCTGCATGGAAGGGCTGTAGCCCACCATCGTCACAGGCGTGACCTTTTCGCTTGAAGCAGGTTTTGAACTTCTTGCCAGCTTCCGTTGTTCGATTGCGCGCTTTAGCTGGGCAAGTACACTTTCGAAATCGAGCGGCTTCGAAAGAAAATCAAATGCCCCGAGTTTCATCGCCTCAATCGCGGTATCGCTGTCGCCGAAAGCGGTCATGACGAGAAAAGCCGAATCCGATCCGCCCGACAATGCGCGTCGCAAGACAGACAAACCGTCCACTTCCGGCATTCGGATGTCCAGCAAAACGGCATCGGGCTCTTCGTGCAGCGTGAGTGACAGCGCTTCTGCGCCGGTTCCGGCAGCCAAAACGCGAAACCCTTCGGACTCGAGCAAGCTCACCAGCGAAGTTCGCGCGGCGGGCTCATCTTCGGCGACCAGTACAGTTGAGATCGGCATATCAATTCGTAGTGGGTAATTCGATTGCAAAGCATGCGCCGGACTCGCGTTGGAGATAGAAAAGATCGCCGCCTTGACTTCGAACTAGTTCCCGAGAAACAGCAAGCCCTAACCCAGTGCCCGACGCCTTGGTTGTGAAGAAAGGCTCGAACAGATGATCTTTCTGTTCCGGATCAAGCCCCGGCCCTTCGTCCTGAACCTCGACTCTTGCCACTCCATTTTCGCGAGAAGCCCGAAGGTAGATATTTCCTCCGTGCGGAGATGCCTCGAGTGCATTCAACAAGAGGTTCATCACAATCTGGGTCAATTGCTGCGCATCGAACGATGCGAGCAGTTCGCTTGATTGAACCTGCAGGCGAACGGAGGCGTTATGCATCTCTGCCTGGCGCTCAACGAGCCGCACGCAGTGCTCGAGAACCGGAAGCATTGATTGTGTTTCGCGCTTCGGTTGCCGAACCCGCTGTAAGTCAAGCAACTCGTTCAATAGAGAATTCAAGCGATCGACCTCGGCGCGAACTACCCGGAGATCCTCGTGTTGAATCGAGTTCGATTTAAGCTTATGCTCTAGTAGCTGTACCGTCAGCCGAATGCTATTCAGCGGATTTCTGATTTCATGAGCAAGCCCAGCCGTCAAACGGCCGAGAGCTCTCAGCCGATCTTCACGGATGAGATCGCTCTCCAACTTCCGCCGGCTATCGGCCATTTTGTTGATCGATTTACTGATGCCGCCGAGTTCGTCTGAACGTTCCGGCAACAAAAAGTCAAAGTTCTTTTCGAGCAATGCAAGTCCATCTTTGATTTCCGCCACGCCCCGAGCGAGGCTCAGCCCAGTCGCCAGCGCTCCGGCAATGCTTATCAATGCGGCTGCTACGAGTACCACGAGGAGAAATTCGCCGCGTCCTGCGCCAGAAGCACCGCGACCAGCAAGTCGCTTCATGGCCCACACAGCCACGCCGCCCCCGTCACCGGGTGCCGCACGGATGACGAGCAAGTCCGTTTTGCCGCGGATCACCTCATCGAGCACTCGTTTTTCACGGCGGCTCCTCTCCGCTACGGCAACGATCAGGCCTTTCTCCGCAACGGGAACATCAAGTTTCGCGGCACCGGTGTCATGCGTGGGGAAGGCATAGCCCAGGAACTCCGGTGCATCGTAGTAGCCGCCCTCGACACCCGGGTACGATCGTAAAACCGTTTCGCTAATTCCGCGCAAAGATACATCGCGGGCCTGGACCGGCACATTCTGCCATGAGTTGTCCGATGCCACGCGAAACTGGTATTGCTGTCTAAGTTCGCTGATCGCGGCGCCAAGGCTTGTCCGGGTCTCGGCCAGAACGACGCGTTCAGCATTGCTGATCGCCTGACTGATCAAGACAATACTCAGAGTTGCCACTGAGAACGCCGCTACAGAGGTGAACAGCAACTGCAGGACAAGCCTATGACGCAAGAATCTGTTCATGACACCGATTTAGCTCCGGCTCGCCGCGGACGTTCAGGCGGCAGCGTTGCCGGAGCATTCGCCTGCGTTACGCTCTCCGGCGCACAGATGACCTCCTCTGCGCATTTCGCATTCTCGCCGGCACCGATCAGGTCCTTTCGTTCATAAGCGCGAATCGCATACTCATAGAACTCTCGCGCCCTTTTTGGAAAGGACGTCACTTGCCGATTTCCGGATTGAGTCAACAAGTAGTCTAGTTGTTGCGTCTGAAAGTAGGTGCGTTGCAGATGAGCGGAAACGAGTGTCGGAGATGGGGGTCCTTTCGGACCGCCGCGTAAACGTAGGTGCTCCTGATGGTCCGCGATGCGCAACACCGCATCCGCTGCATCAGCAAGCCGACCTGCCCGGAACGACTTGTTTAAGCTTGGCGCATGCTCGGCCTCAGCGAGGAATGTCCGCCCGTAGTCTATTGCCCGCTTGGCCGTGGAATCGACGGGTTGCGCAGAATTGAGTTTCCGGCCGATCTCCGCCAGACGGTCCGCGGAAACAATATAGGGCGGTCTCGGCGGCGCGGGTCGTTGTTCTTGAGGCGTAAGCCAGGACACCGCTGTCCCTAAAAAGAATTCTCCACGTGCGCACACCACCATAAAGCGGATTAGCAGGAGTTCAGCCGAGCCATCCGGTACTGGAATAAACGTGTCTCAACCCGCGCTACCGTCCGATTTTCGCTCAATGCCGTACGCCAGGAACACAGCCTGCCTCACTTTTGGCAACTGCGTGTGCCACGTGAGGTCTGCCCGAAGCTCGTCCCGCGCACCGGAATCCGCCGGGCCGGTCCTCCTTTTCTCACCTCCAGCCCCGCACCCGCGTCGCAGAAAGTGCCGCCGGCTCTTGTCTGCGCTCTTGACGCACAATTGCCGTTCCTATTCCGAACGCAAACTCCCTGACGAGCTCGATTCAGAGCAGGAAACGCAACATCGGGAATTGGGCTCCCGGTTGCGCTACTACGAGCAGGTGTGCGATGCCAAAGAAGCTATTTACAGAAATCGGAATCATCAAATCTTTCAACGTTAGTCCGAAAGGACACTATGAAGGCCTTCTTCTGGAAGGCAGCAGTGGAACAGTGCAGCTCAATTTCCCGCGCGAATCGAGGCCGGAATTAGCGGAACTGGCGCCCGCGGGAACTGAAATCGAAGCTCAATTGGTTGCCGACGAGACGAGTGAAAAATCCTGCCATCCGGTATTTGAAGTCGTCAGCATCAGGCGTAAAGGAGGCAGAGAAGTCGCCCTTGCAGACGGAAATGGCTCGGGCGCTCGACACTTCGAAGGTGTAGTCGAACGGCTGAATTACGCCCTGCACGGCGAAGTCAATGGCGCTGTGTTGGATACCGGCGATTTTCTGCACCTGAAGCCGCACGGTGCGCGGGCAATAAAACTCGATCCAGGAATGAGAATCGCCGCAATTGGCGTAGCGAAACCCACGAGCGACGGCCGCCACGTCCTCGAAGCTCAAGAGGTTAACGGAATACGAATCGAACAGAAGCGCAAGGCGGTGAAGAAGCACCCTCGATAGCTCGCTCGCACTATGCCGTTCGGTACCGAGACAATCATGCAACAAGCTCAACGACTACGGGTACCAGTTACCTCCGGCAAGCACCAGAGAGCGCTCGACTGGCTGAACTTTTCCGTTGCGGACGTACAGACCGGCGTGGGACCGTTTCTGGCAGCCGTGCTGACTGCCAAAGGTTGGAATCCGGCGCAGATCGGCACGTTTCTGACCTGTGGTGGTCTGCTCGGTGTCGTTCTGCAAGGGCCTGCCGGAGCGCTTGTTGACGCGACGCGCCATAAGCGCGGCCTGATTGCAGCTGGAATATCTTGCGCCGTCGCTGCCTCCCTACTTCTCGCGTTCGGCCGCGGTTTTCTCTCGGTCGCGGCCGCACAACTGTTGCTGAGCTCAGCTGGACCGTTCATCGCTCCTGCCATTACCGCGATCACGCTCGGGCTCGTGGGGAGATCCGCTTTCGACAAGCGCCTCGGACGCAATCACAGCTTCGATTCGCAGGAAACCTCTGTGCGGCGGCGCTTATGGGACTGATCGGTTGGAGATTCGGCCTGAACATCATCTTTCTCGTCGTGCCAGTTCTTTCGGTTCCTGCATTCCTTGCGCTAAATGCTATACCAGCTCACGAAATCAACCATTCGCGCGCACGAGGCGGATCAGGAGAACCAGCGGGCAGCGCTGCTTCCAAACTGAAGATCCTGCTCCGCGATCGCATGCTGGTAGCCTTCGCCGCCGCTGTGTTCCTGTTTCACTTCGCCAATGCCGCCATACTGCCGCAACTGGGAGAGATGCTCGCAAACGGGCGTGCACGGTTG
>JAFAUR010000597.1 GCA_019243205.1 Acidobacteriaceae bacterium
CGGCTTCCACCATCATGCAACTTTGTGCATTGCCGCTTATGGCTTCCTGGTGGCGGAAAGAAGTCGTTTTTCCCCCTCAGCACGAACCGGCAAATTGCAGTTACGCGCTCCGAAACTTCCAGCCGGCTTCCAACCCCGCGGCGCGCCGAGTGCGGGCCGAGCGGCATAATCCCCATTCCCTAGCAACACTCCGCATCCTTATCGCCCGCTTCCTTCTCAGCCGCCTGCCTCATTTGTCCTTTTTGTTGTGCGTGCGCTTCGTTTATAACACAGTAGTACTAGCTGTCTTGAAATAGAGTCACGTTGACCAAATTTCGGGCGCTTCCGGAGGCACGGATTTCTGAAAGGTCAGGGCCTTTGGCCAGTTTCCATCTCCTGCATAAGTCACAGTCTTCCATCGGAAAAGGTCAATAAACTTTTCTGAAAGTCAGATTGATGCGCGTCGGTCCCGTTAGAAGGTGATCGCCGGCTTTGAGCGGAGCGACGCCGTGATAGACGAAACGCGCTGGGCCGCCCCAAACAACGACATCGCCGCTTTCGAGCGTCAATCGCCGTACCGGATCAGACCGGCGTTTGCCGCCCCACAAGAAAACAGCGGGAAGCCCAAGTGAAACGGATACGATGGGAGCCCAACGGTCGTTCTCATCACGATCCTGGTGCAGGCTGAGTTTCGCGCCGGCAGCATAACGATTGATCAGACAAGCATCGGGATCATACGAGGCAAAACCTCCGGCAGCAGCGGCGCCCGCAGCCAGATCGAGGAAGGCGTGCGGCATAGAAGGCCAAGGCTGTGAGGATTGGGGATCGAGCGGATCGTAACGATAGCCGCGCGAATCGGAAACCCAACCGACGCGCCCGCAATTCGTCATCGCTACCGACATGGTGTAGCCACCGGGAGTAATCATATGGCGGAATGGCGCACTGCGCGCAACCCGATCCGCTTCTTCGACCAACACCGAGGATTGCGCTTCGGCGAAACCACGCAGGAGAACGGCGCCATCTTCGAGCGGCTCGCGGGAGGACGGCGCCGGATGATCGTCAAAGAGTGGAGTCATGCGGTGTGATCAGTTCCAGCATGACTGATCCCGATCAACTCATCGGGATGAGTTCGATTTCTCGCAGGTGGATGCCGCCCTTGGTTTCCGGATTGATTTTGGTCGCCTGAACAGTCAGGCGCTTCGTCCCAGGGGAAAGCGTCACCTCGCCTAGCGTGGTCTTGACATCCGGATACAGCGGATTGCGTGGATCCGGAATCTTCCCTTCATCGCTCAGCGTGTGGCTAACGTTGTGGCCTTCGACGGACGCCTGCAATTCATCACCTCCCGACCATTGCGCCGTGTCCCATCCGCCGGCACTCTTGACCGGAGTGGTCCGCGCGATGACCTGGTATCGACCTGGCCGGTAGACTTCGAAGGTCCATTCGAGTTTCTGCGAAGGATCGGTCCAATTACTCGTGATGCCGCGATTGCTGATCTTGATCGGGGTTCCCGATGGCAGATCAGCGAACTGCCCGTTGAGAGTCACGGATCCGTCCGGCTGCTGGATCAGCTCTTGGTTTGCCTTCGGTGGACCGTCTAGATCCACGGCAACGACCGAGACATTCGGATCGGGAGCGTGGGCCGGCAGCTTCAAATTGAGCACCGGGGGCGTGCCGGACGTCTTATCCTTAGCAACCGTGACCACATCTTCGGGTCTCGCAAGCAAGGATGCGCGCTGTACGCCGGTTTGGAGACCATATAAGGTGAAGCGGCCATCCTTCGGCCATTCCACAACGTTCAGAAACAGACGGTTCTCCTTCGTGGTGATCGAGCCCCAGTTGAATTCGTACGGGAACGGACTCGGCTTGGCCGCATACACCGCATCTCCATTTGTCTTGAGCCAGGCCCCGACGGCTTGCAGGCGCTCCACACTGGGCTGAGGAATGAGGCCCTCAGATGTCGGGCCCACGTTGAGAAGGTAATTCCCGTTCTTGCTGACGATATCAACGAGCTGCCGGATCAGCGTTTGCGGCGATTTCCAGTTTGAGTCGTTCTTTTTGAAGCCCCAGGTGTCGTTAAGGGTGGCGGGCACTTCCCAGTCGTAGTTCATACGCTTCGAGGGAATCTCATTGTCGCCAGTGGAGCGGTAGTCTCCTGCATCATTTCCGACGCGCCCGTCAACCAGGCAATTGGGCTGGAGCTTGTGCACCAGATCCACGAGTTCTTTGCTCTGTGCCGCAGTGATATCGCGCGGCGTATCGAACCAGATCAGTGCTACCGGACCATAGTTGGTCAGCAGTTCGCGAACCTGCGGCATCGCTTTTTCATGCAAATACTTATCAAAGTTCGCGTGTTTGGGATCGAAGTCCCAAATATTCCCGACCGCATCCTTTTCGTGCCAATCCTGAGTTTGGGAGTAGTAGAACCCGAGCGGCATGCCGTGGCGCTTACACGCGGCAGCTAATTCGCCGATCACATCCCGGTGGAACGGTGTCGCATCGTACACGTTGTATTTAGAGACTTTCGAGTGAAACATGGCGAAGCCGTCATGATGCTTCGCTGTGATGACCATGTATTTCTGTCCCGCTTCTTGCGCCGTCTTCACCCACTCGTCCGCGTTGAATTTCACGGGATTGAACTGACTGGCGAGTTGTTCGTATTCCTTGACTGGGATTTTCGCCCGGTTCATGATCCATTCCCCGATGCCAGGCACCTGTTGGCCTTTCCATTCGCCGGCCGGGATTGAGTACAATCCCCAGTGAATGAACATGCCGAAACGCGCGTCGCGCCACCAGGTGAGCCGGTCCTGACTCGAAGTGCCGGCAGTCGCCAACACTAAGGTGGTCATTGCCAACAACGGTACTAACACAAAGCTTCGAAATCTACGCATGAAAACTGGTCCAAATCTAGAAGGAGAATTTTGCCGCGAGCTGCAACGTCCGCGGATTGTTTGCAAGAGTCGATACTTTGCCGAACGTGCTTGGGGTTGTGATGTCGTGTCCAGGGATACCGTAGACCACGGTATTGAAGACATTGAACGCTTCGCCGCGAAGCTCGAACCTCATTCTCTCGCGAATCGGGAATTGGCGGAACACCGAGAAGTCTGTGTTCCAATAAGCCTGGCTCCGGAGCGTATTGCGGCCGAGATTGCCGTAAGTGTACGTTGCCGGAATCGCAAAGGCAGCCGTGTTGAACCACTCCGCTGTCATAGGATTCGGGAGCGTAGGATTCCCCACCAAGTTAGCGCGTTCGTAGCCGGTATTCCCGGTATTGGCGATGTCGCCCGTTGCTGTGATCGTGTACGGCTGTCCGGAACGCGCCATGAAGATGACATTCGTTTGCCAGTTACCAACCACGTAGTCAAGGATGCGGTTGCCCGTAGAAAAACGCTTCCCATTCCCAACCGGTAGTTCGTACGTCAGATTCAAAGTCGCGAGATGCGTGATGTCGTATGCTGCAACGCTCCGGCTTCCGCGCAAATCGTAAGGATTCTGCAAATTGTTGCCTTCCACCCCGAACCAACCGGATTGGCCTTCATCAATGGCTTTGCCCCAAGTATAGGCGGCTTGATACGACAAGCCTGAGCTATAGCGCTTCTGGAACGAGACCTGAAGCGCGTTGTAGCTGCCGTTTCCCCAGGACCGGTCATAGCGCGTCGGAACGATATACGGATACGGCTGGCGTAACGTGATCGGACCGGGGCCAGGAGTCAATGCGGTGTTGTAATACCCGCCGATATCGAGCCGGTGCGACTCCGAGCCGACATAGTTGACGGACAGCATCATATCCTGCCCGAATTGATGCTCTACACCGAGATTCCATTGTTCGGAGTAGGGGTTCTTAATATAAGGATCGACGTAGTAATTGACGACGGTAAACGGAGACGCGCTGGGCAACGTTGCGGCAGCGTTGCCGAACGGATTCTGCGCGGGAGTGTAGACAGCTCCAGGCTGGTTCAGGTTCTGTGTTTCCTGCTGGCCGATATCGGGCCATGAGCCTTGATAATTCTGCGGGAGCTGAATGGCAGCCGCCCAGTTGTCATAGAAGATACCGAAGCCGCCGCGGATAGCTGTAGAGTTATTCACGCGGTAAGCAAGACCAAATCGGGGCCCAAAGTTCGTCTTCGTGTCATGCAGGATCTTGCCATTCGGGCTGACCACGACGTGGGCCGGCAATGTCCCATCGCCCGGAATACAGGGCGCATGGCCGCGTTGCGCGCATGTGGGCGGAACCTGTTGCAGGATGAAGGTACCGTTGTTGAAATTCATATCGCCCGTTTCGATGCTGCCCTGCTGGCCAACGGTCGCTTGCGTTCCGTAACCGGGGATGAACGTTCGGTCGTAGCGCAGTCCGATATTCAGTGTCAGCCGGCTGGTTGCTTTCCAACTGTCGGTGAGAAAGAATCCCATGATCCCACCCGGGCGCTCAGTGATGTTCACATTGCGCTTGTTGGCTGAGCTGGGGACATCCAGCAGGAAGGATGCAAGAGCGTCACCCGGTTGGGCCGAGTTTTCGGGATTGCCGGTCTGCTGAGCGAGAAAGGTGACGGTTGTCTGCCGAAGAATCTCGCTGTAGTTGATCTCATTCCACTCGCCGCCAAACTGCAGTTCATGTTTTCCGATCGTCTTTGAGCCCGTAGCTTTGTATTGATGAATGTTAGACAGGTTGTCAGCGGGACTGGAAACTTCGCCACCGCTCCAATATCCGGTGACGGTCAGGTTGGGCATTAATGAAATGCCGTTGATGTAATTGCCGCCGAGCGATTGAGACACTCCGTACGTGCCGAGAACGTTCGGCACGGTGAACGCGGTGGCCGTGTCGTACTCGACGTGCGTTCGGGCATATTGCACCTGCATGCTCGTGGTCGGATTAAAAACGTGGACCCAGCTCGCGCCATACTGTTGAGACGGAAGCAGGGATGTCGCTTGCAGCGAAGCGATAGCGCCGGGTTGCGTCGTATCCAGTTCCTGGCCGCTATAGCGGAACCACAAGAAATCTTTCGTCCCGATCGTGTGGTCAATTCGCCCCGTATAGTTCTCCTGGGTCTGAACCATGGGCGCCGTGATGACCGCGTTGTATGCGCTCACGCCGGGAATCTGGATCGGCGTGGGCAATACGGCACTCGCAAACGCGACCGCGTGCGGATCGATCTCGGATGCCGGGATCTGGTTATTCGGATACGGCGTGCGCAGGTACTGGCCAGGCTTCGACGGATCAGGCCGTGTGGAAAACGGATCATAGAGCGGCGTCTTCACGGCGCTCAGGTTCCCGCTCAATTCCGCCGGCGTAGGCACGATGTAGAAATTGTTGCTCGGCTTGCTGTACCGAAACCCTTCGGCCCCAACGAAAAAGAACGTCTTATTGCGTCCGTTGTAGAGTTTGGGAACCAGAACCGGACCTCCCAGCGTTCCGCCAAATTGATTCTGGCGATAAGGCGTGACGGTGGTTAAGAACGTGCTTCTCGCGTCGAAAAAGTCGTTGCGAAGATACTCCCACGCGCTCCCATGCAGATCGTTCGTGCCGGATTTGGTCACAACGTTGATAACACCGCCCGTCACCTGACCGAACTGGGCATCGTTATGCGAATTGACCTTAAACTCCTGGATGGCATCGATAATCGGTGCGACGGCGTAAGTGTTGTACCAGGCATTTTGATCGTTCAGACCATCCACCAGGAAGTAATTGCTGCGGTTTGGCTGGCCGTTTACAGACGGAAATGAAAACGCAGAACCGGCCGTGGCAGCCGTATTCGAACCCGAACTGTTCTGGCCAACGCTTATGGGTGTCGCCCCCGGAGTCAGCGTCAGCAATTGCGTAAAGTTGCGCCCGTTCAGCGGTAAGTCCACCACCTGTCTCTGCGCGATGACTGTGCCCAATTCGGCCGTGGAGCTTTCTACTTGTGTTCCCTGCGCTTCAACCGTCACCGACTGCTGGATTTCGCCCACTTTGAGCTGAAAATCGAGAGATGACGTTTGGTTCACCGCCAACGTAACCTCAGGGATCTTCGCCGACTGAAAGCCTGGCGCTGACACCTCGAGACTGTAGCTACCTGGAGGGATGTCCGAAAACAAGTAATTGCCCGAGCCGTTTGAAACCGTGTCGTGTGAGACAGCGGTCCCCAGGTTTCGCAGCACGATTTTCGCGCGGACCACCGCAGCCCCCGTGCTGTCGCGGACGGCTCCGTTAACGGACGCGGAAGACAACTGACCGAGTATAGATTCGGTACCGCAGATTAGAAGCGCCAAGGGCGCCAAAATCCGAAGAATGGAGAAACGGCTCAGCAGAGCGGCATGCATTCGATAAAACCTCCAACGCGGGCACGTATTTGCGCAGCGCTCACGAAATACGTTATCTTGCCTGTAATCGCTGTGTCAACAAAGATTGAGCAAAATTTGGCTTTAGATCACGATTTTTTGATCGACTGGGCGCTTTTAATCAAAATGACTGCGACGGTCCCCAGGGGCAACCATGGGCGATCATAAGGCGGACCGGACCGGGCGGATCCTCGAATTCCTAACCAGGAAGGGCAGAGTTGAGGTGGACGATCTGGTTGTGAAACTCGCAACATCGCCGGCAACAGTCCGTCGCGAGTTGGCCAGATTAGAGCGGCAGGGAATGATCAAGCGCGATCGCGGCGGCGCTTCCCTTTCCGTTCCCTCCATGTTCGAGCCCTTCCTCGACCAAGTGACATTCGCGAATCAGGTGCACCAGATGTCGGCGGAAAAAACGCGCATCGGTGCGCTCGCAGCGTCCCTCGTCAAAGACGCCGAAACGGTCGGGCTCGCACCCGGAACGACGACCACACAAGTGGCACGGTTTCTTCAGCGGCGATCAAATCTGACCATCGTCACGAATGCCGTGAATATCGCGATGGAGTTGTGCCGGAAACGTGACTTCCGCATTAACTTAACCGGCGGTCTGATCTCGGGCGATTGGTTCGCGCTGATTGGCGCGAAGGCTCTCGAAGCGATTCCTAACATCAGAATGGACTATTTTTTCTTCGGAGCAAACGGCGTAACTGTCGAGAACGGAGTCACGGACCGTCACTTGGAAGAGGCGGCAATCAATCGCGCCATGCTGAGATACGCCAGCAAGCGCGTGCTGGTGGTCGATCATCACAAATTTCAAAACGTGGCCCAGTGTCTCGTCTGTCCCACATCTGAGTTACACATGATCATCACGGACGAGAACGCCGGAGACGAGTTAGTCGAACCGTTTGCGAAACTGGGCGTTCAAGTACTTCGGGCTTGACGCAATTTTCAGATCTCTCGTTATTCATGCCAGGCGTGCAAAGACTGCGCTGATAACGCCGCGGAATAAAACTGATCTTAACGATGCCGTCTGGATAGCGCAGATTGTCCGCTGCGCTGGTATCGAGAGGTGCAAGTAAAGACATTCGAAATCCATCGAGTGCGGCTGTTATTATCGGCCCGCACTCGAGTTGTTTGTTTGTGCGCCAGGTAGAAGAACGAATGCCTCCGATCCAGTCTTATGCACGTTATCGAGGCGTTGCTCACAACTTGGAAAAACCACAACGGCCGAGCTGCCGAGCTGCGAGAGTTTGTCAGAAATATCGAACAGATCGCGCGTGAAAATTCCGTTCACTGAATTTTGGTGACTATTCTGGGCGTAGGTGCAGTGACTGCGGCAGCGTAGGTGGCAACGATCGATTCCCCAGAGCGCTTTGCGACCGCTAGCGGTCTCGGAGCATATTTGGGCTTAACCCCACGAACGTATGAATCCGGCGAAGTTGACCGCATCGGCCGGATCTCGAAGTGTATCGATTCAATGTTGCGAGGTTCATTGTCTGAAGCTGCGCATGCGCTACTAACGAGAGTGCGTCAGAATGTTAATTCCAAGCCGGGGCATTGGCCTTTACAAGACCAGGCTCGCGAAGGCGAAGTGGGGTCGCGCGCAAGCTGGCTGTCATTATGCATCGCTGGCTCAAAGAAAGTTTCCGATGACTGCCCTGTACCGCAGAATGAGGAACGGTTGGGCAAACGGAAGCAAGCATTGCCGGACGCACCTTTCCGAGGAATAACCAATCGGAACTCATCGAGACGATGAGCCGCGAGCGGAAACCTGAACGCTCCGGTCGAACCGAATCACATCGGTCGATAGATTCCCGATGCCTGAAAACCTCATGAAGGAAGCTGTCGCGAGGCGGCCTTCATTCATCGCAAACAACTGGGCTCAAATTCGCACGGCCGCCGATATCCAGAGCCGAATGGAGTCGCTTCTTGTTGTAAGCCTTTATCCAGAAAAGTGCCCAGTGAGCGAAACGCATCGGGCAAATCGCGGTATTCTGGCCGGTGCAATTTTTCCTATTTCAGTGTCTTCATGAACTACTCGCAGACTCCGTTGATCGTACGGATTTTCGCGCCTGCTCATGCTAATTCGAATACCGTGCGGAGTGAGCAATCCAGTATACCCGTCCGCTGCGTACTGCACGGCACGATCGGAATGATGCACGAGCCGGTCCTGATGCAGCGGCATAAGAGCGCGATCTTGAGCGCGGAAACCGTGAGCTTCGATTCGTCGCGCAATGCCATCCTGGTGTGCAGCAGCTCGCGTTTGTCCCGAATGCGAGCCGGCGGAATCCAGGTTTCAGGCCGTGTCCCCGTTCCGCAGCAGAATGGCCAATCGCTTGGCCTCGCATCACTTTTTATGCGTCTTGCCCATACGCTTTTTGGCCTCGGGCGATTCGGCCAAGTGCGCGTGATGACCAGCGTGCTCTATCTCGTCAACCGCCTAATAGCAGTGGCCTATCGACTCTGCGATCTCGGACCTGGCTGTGAATCGAGGTATTCGCGAAAACGCTCGCGGTCATGCTCGACCCGAACCGGAGACGATGTCTTGCGATTTTCGTTTATCTGAACGAAGAGCGAATCGTGCTTGTGCGCATCACATCCAATCACAGGTTTCATAATCGTGAAAGTACCGCGCCGCGAGCAGCGCTTTCATACGATCACCGCTGGGGGTTGCTGGTACGAGCCTATCGGAGATAGAACAAGGTCCGGGGTTTGTTTTAAGCTCGCCTATACTCCGCGCGGATGGCCGAAAGATTCATCGAATGTAGCTTGTGTCAGCAGTAATGAGCGGCTTTCAAGCGAGCAGTTCAGCCTTGTTCCCAGGTTCAATAGCGGAATATGGCTGCCATCATCGCCCCATTGGGCATCTTGTGATGCGGTACGACCAGCGCCTTGCCTGCGTGCAAGATGGTCTGCACGGCAGCGTCGTTTGCGAGGTCCTCATCCTCCGGGCTGCCCGTTTCCCGCCCACGTACCCGGTATGTCTCCTCGTCGAAAACCCCTGTCTTTTCTTGCGAATCCGAGATCAGCAGGGTTAAAACACGTCCCTCATGAGCGGCCATCACGACGTCTTTCAGCCGGCTGGACGCTCCACCGCCCACTTTGTGGTTCCACTCAGCGAGTGCGTCTTCTATTTGGGTCTCATAACATTTGCGGAGAGCTTCGAGGGCGCGGGCGTGCATTTCACCGCCCTTGAGACCGTCTGGAGCGCCCCTGACAACTTCACCAATGAGGTGCGGGTACGTATTTACGGTCTTATAGAGCGGGATCTCATACTCGACCGCGCAGAGAACGAGCGGCTCAGTGCGCCCGCGCAGCGCTTCTCCTACTCCACGGTCGATCTGGCGGAAGTAGTGCGCCATGTATTGATCCCAGTCTTCTGTGTCCGTAACGGTCCCGAACATGATGCCCGGTGAAGCGCCGGAAGAAGGCCCTGGGCTCGCGCGGTTGTCTCGTACATGATCCGGCTTCGCCGTATTCATGTACGCCGTGTAAGTAGTTGCCGTTTGACTCGGAAGAGCGACTTCTTCCGAGGTTCTCGTCGTACATCGCAAAAGCCGGGTATTCCCCTGGGAAAGCGCCAGGAGGTAAAAGTTTTTGGAACCGCTCAGGTCAGCGAGGAGCGGCCGAATAAAGAAGCGCGGTCCGACCTCGGCGCGCTCTTTCACCCGGCTGTCTAACCAGGCGATGGCGAACACCTCGCGCGAGCGCAGTACCGCGACCGATTGCCCTTCCTGTTCACGACCCTCTGCGATGGCATCCCATGTCGCGATCGACCGAAGGAGATCCCGCCCTTGCGCGCCATGAGGCTCCAGCTTCCGGTCCAAACCGGCGAGAAGTTCTTTCCAAAGCAGTGCATTCTGCTTCGCATTTGGGTTCTGGCCGGCCGTACTTGCCGTGCTCAGAGGCATATAAACACTCAGGCATGGTCCATCCGCCCCCAACAGCGGCTTTAAATCCTTAAGGCTTTCAAACCGGAGGACTTGGCGCTTCAAAGTATCCATACGTCTATGGAGACCAGAGCCCGGCGATAGCGTTACTCGTGCTTTTCGATCAGCAAATGAGAATTTGATTCGGGGATCGGAATCACTTCTCGCGCGCTGGCCTGAGGTGCGCGCTCACGATTTTGGCAGCCAGCTCGCGCGAGTCGACCCGATATTCGCCGCGTTCAGTCTGAACGCGCAATTCTTCTAACCGTTGCTGGCGCGCGCTCGTCGTTTCCTCGTCGTCAGCCGGGTCTCGGGCTGCGGCAGTCGCAGCGCCGTTGTTCTCTGGCATTGTCCGTCGTCCTTCCTCAGATCTTATCGAGTAGTTTCCGAAAAATCTCAACCAGATTTCTCCTCAGTTTAAGGTCCCGGACACCTGTGTAGTTTTTCTTCCAAACTGCCGAGAGTCTCGTAGGCGCAGAAAAGGCGTAAGTACTAAGCGGGAGAAGGCCAGTGATCACCACCGACGAGACAAGTGTTGAAGCAGGGAGAACGGTTCTCAGTTCAGATGCACGAGAAACTCTCATTCTCGAACATCTGCCTCAAGTGAAATTGATTGCACGCCGTATTTACGAGCGCTTGCCTGGATCCATCACCCTCGAGGATTTAGTCTCTGCCGGAGTACTCGGGCTTATCTCGGCCATCGATCGATACAACCCGGCACATGAGGTGAAGCTGAAGACCTACGCCGAGTACAAAATCCGTGGGGCTATCCTGGATGCGCTGCGGGATTTGGATTGGGCGCCGAGGCAACAAAGGAAACGCGCGCGGAAGATCGAATCCGCTATTGCTGCGCTCGAGCAGGAACATCAGCGTGTACCCACCGAAGATGAGATTGCAACCCACATGGGGCTTACTATCGCGGAATACCAGGAGTGGCTTTCGGAATCGCAGGGCATGAGCATCGGAAGCCTGGAAGCGGCGGGACCGGACGAAGATGGCCGGGACTTACTGCGGTATCTGGCCGATACCGATGAGCACTGGCCGTCGCGTTTGGTGGAGCGTGCAGCATTGGAACGTCTTCTGGCGGATGCGATCGAGCGGATCCCGGAACTCGAACGCACCGTTCTGAGCCTCTACTACTACGAAGAAATGACGCTTCGCGAGATTGCTCAGGTGGCGGATCTGCATGAATCCCGAATCTCGCAGCTTAAATCGCAGGCAGTACTGCGGCTTCGATCTTATATGAGAAAGCGGTGGCCGAAAAATGGGGGGGCGAGAGCAGCTAGCGAGAAGGCTCCCGGATGGCCCCGGGCTTCACGTTCAATGTGATCGTTTTACGGTCGCGCGTCACCGACAACGGGATTACATCCCCGGTTGCATGCGAACGAAGACAAGACCCGACATCCTGAGGGTTCATAAGCCGCTGCCCCGCGATGGCGGATATCACGTCGCCGGCTCTCAGACCAGCACTTTCCGCAGGCGAACCGGGCTGCACGGAGCGGACGAGGACACCGCCTTTGACGCCGAAGTATTGAGCTAGCTGCGCGCTCAGTGGCTCACACTCCATGCCCAGCATCTGGTTATGCCAGACCACCACCGGATCGGGCACGTCAGCAAAGGCCAGCGCTCGCATGTCCGGAAAGTCGACCCGGTTACCCGAAAAACCATAGTCTCTGGCAGGCGGTGCGCCGGTTGTGGCTACGACGGTCTGAATTTTGCCCTCTCGCCAGACTTGAATCTTCACCTTACGGTGTTGTGGCGTTTCTCCAACCAACCGGATAAACTGTTGAATACCGAGGATGTTCTCGCCGTTGTAGCTGATCAGTATGTCTCCCGGCTTGATCCCGGCGACCGCAGCCGGGCTGTCGTCTTCGACTGCTGCGACCTGGACGCCCTTTTCTTCGGAGAGATTCGCCCTTTTGGCCCGTTCTGCATCGACGTCGACGATCCGAACGCCCAGATAGCTCATAGCCGGACGCATCTGCGCGAAGATTCCCGCCGACGCGTCCGGAGCAAGTTGAGCGCCTAGCGGTACGGTTGTTCCGATCAGAGCAAGAAGCAACAGCGTACGCACATTCACCATCCGTTTACTGTTTTGACGGATTAACAGGGAAAGTGCATTGAGCAGTTTCGCCGGGCGTGCTGGCGCTCTTTCCCGAATCATCAATAGACGTTGCCGATTGCGCCTGCGCTGCCCAGCAGTTCCAGGCAACGCGCACGCAGATAGCTGTCCGTTTGCGATTGTAAAACCTGCTGCAACGCTTGGACGACTTGTGGATTTAAGTCAGAAGCGCGATTAACTGGAGCAAGGACGTCGATAGCTTCGGCACGAACGCCCGGGTTGATGTCATGTTGGAGGACATAGGCGAGGGTGTCGCGAATGGCCGGGTCGCCATCGAAGTTCCGAAGCCCCTCGAGAGCTTTCAGCCGGACGGCCGCGTTCGGATCGTGCCGCACGCTCGCGAGTAGCGCGTTGCGCACGTCTTCCCCGCCCTGTCCCTTCAGCATCTCGACAGAATCGACGCGCAAACCGGGATCATCGGGATCTTGCATCGCAGTCAGAAGCCAGCGCCGTACATTCTGGCTGTCCACGCTTCCGCTGATCTCTCCCTGCTGAACGCGATCGATGATGATTCGTACGTGCCCGCTATCAACCGGTTGAATATCACGAATGCGGCTGGTAGCGGGTCCGATCAGGCTCATGGCCACACTACCGGGCTCGGAGAATGAAATTTCGGTGCGATCGATAAATCGTCCGGCACTAAAACCGACAAACAGCAAAAAAGAAGCCGCAGCGACTTGAGCAGACCAGCGCGTCGGTGCGAAACCCGCGAAATGGAAGCTCCGCGGCCAGAAGTGAACCGAGCGAGCAGGGCGGGCTGAACTCAGGGCCGATTTGAGATCGCTCCGGGATTCGTTCAGAAGCGCAAGCGGCACATCGGCCTGTGCTGCGTTGAGAAGAGAATGCATTTCCTTCTCACGACCGAGCGCCAGTTGGCACAGAGCGCACCCGCTCAAGTGTTGCTCGAGCGCCTCTTCGGCGGCGAAATCCAGTTCACCGTACAGATAGAACGAGAGATTGGCCTGCGCGTCGTGACAGGTCATACAAAATCTCCCAGAGCGTTCCGCATCTTCTGAGTCGCTCGGAACAGGCAGTTTTTGGCGGCTTCCTCGGTCACCCCAAGCGCCTCACCTATCGCCCGTAAACGCATTCCCTGGTAGTGCCGCATCTCGAAGACAAGCCGTTCTCTTGGAGTCAGGCGGCTCAGCACTTCCTGCATACGTTCACTTACCTCGGAGCTCAAAGCTTGCCGCTGTGGATCGACATCGGCTCTCTGCTCAGGAAGTGATTGGAAGCGATCATATTCACCATTGGCGGTCAGAACCGAAGAGGCCTCTTCTTTCCGGACCTTCCGTTTTCGGATCTGGTCAAGGCAGAGGTTGGCCACTATGCGATATAGCCAGGTGCTGAAGCTGCAATCGAAGCGGAATTTCGGTAAGTTCTTGTAAACGCGAAGGAACGCTTCCTGGTAAACGTCCCGCGCATCTTCCTGCGAGTGCAGCAGGTTCAAGGCCATCCGAAGCACATTGGTGTCGTACAGACGGACCAACTCTTCGAATGCGGCCGAGTCACCTCGCTGTGCCGCCCGGATCAGCGCTTTTTCATCCGAGCGCTCCGCCGCGACATGCACGTTTAAGCTTTCCAGGACTCCGGCTTGGGTTTCCACCACAGTGATGGACGTACGAACAACAATTTTGTCACGGCCCGGGCCCGCCGGCTCGATCAGCTGGCTAACTCTAATTCAATCACTTTGTTAGCAGGATCGAGATGCGCTATGCGGAAGCTCCGAACCTCGCCCGTGCGGGCGGCAGGTTTTGCCACGGTTCCGGCTTCACCCCCTTTGCCTTTCCACCTTGCCGCCAGCATGGCGCTCAGCGTGGAAACGTCCGATGGGGGCTTGGATTCGGAGACGCTGCTCGATTTATTCTCGAGCGTCGCCTGCAGGCGACAGGTCGCAATCACTCCCTCGCCTAACTCCACACGCGCTCGATTTCCCTGGATGTCTACGAGACGGCCGCTGACTGTGTCGCCCGGCCGATGCTCGGAGATGTAGTGGTCTACCGTCGTTGGCTCCAGTTGCTTCAGCCCAAGACGGAGGCGCCGCCGGTCGCGATCAATCTCCAGAACCACCGCGCGGACCACCTGCCCTTTCGCGAGCTTCTCCCTAGGATGATCGATACGCTTTTCATTCGTGACGTCGGAGATGTGGATCATACCTTCGATGCCTTCCCCGAGCTCGACAAAAGCGCCGAACTGCGCCAGGTTCGTGATGGGTCCTTCGACCGTGGAGCCGACAGGGAAACGTTCCGGCACCTGATCCCAAGGATCGCCCAAGGCCTGCTTGTAGCCCAAGCTGATGCGGCGCTCAGCGGCGTTCACCTGAAGAATGACCGCTTCTACGCGGTCCCCGATTTTCAGTAAATCTCCTGGTTTCCGGACTCGTTTGTTCCATGACAATTCGGAGAGGTGAATGAGGCCGTCCACTCCCGGCAGAAGCTCGACAAAGGCTCCGAAATCAGCAAGGCGCGAAACGGTTCCGCTGACCCGGTCACCAGTATGGAACGTGCGGCCGGCAACGGACCACGGATCTTCGCTCAGCTGCTTGAGTCCTAACGAAATCTTTCTGGACGCGGGATCGACCTTCAGGATCTTTACTTCGAGTTCGTCGCCAGGCTTTACTACGTCCGCGGCGTTTGCGATTCGCGAGTAAGCCATGTCGGCGACATGAAGCAACCCATCCACTCCGCCGAGATCTAGGAAGGCGCCGAAGTCCATCACAGTACGGACTCTTCCGCGAATGACCGCGCCTTCGCGCAGCGCTTCGAAAGCTCGTTCCCTCCGCTGCGCATCGAGTTCTTCGAGCACAACACGACGATCGACAACAACGTCCTCTTTGTCGACGTCGAGCTTTGAAATCCGGCACTCGACTTCCTGGCCAACCAAAGCAGGCATTTCATCCATTTCACGGACGCCGCTGCGTGAGGCGGGCATGAAGGCACGCACCCCGACATCGACCCGAAAACCGCCCTTCACTTGCTCGACGACGGTACCGACAATCGTCCGCTTCTCGGCGAACGCTGCTTGGAGGCCTGTCCAATCCTTCGGCCGCTCCACTCTGATCCTCGAAAGCGTGTAGTAGCCTTCTTCGTTGCGCGGACCGACGCTCACGTTGACTGTCATGCCGGTCTGTGGTTCGCGATCTTCGGTCTCCCTCCATTTGGAAAGAGGGAGCGAACCCTCGATTTTGCGTCCGACGTCAATCAGGAGCGCTTCAGGCCCTATTGCGACAACCGTGCCGGTAACAGTTTCCGCACCCGGTCCGTCAGCATGTTGTTGCTCGAAGTTGGACAATATCTCGGCAAAGCTGGCGTCTTCCCGCACGGAGGCACTCTCGGCGGGTTCACCGCCTTGCAAATTCTCGATACTCATGACTGCTGGGATTACCTTATTCTGTCACAGGGCCCCAGTGATCACCGGCAAAACTGATAACGAGGAAACGGCCCCAGAAAAGCGCATTGCTCGTTTACGCGTTCAGGATCTGGCATGGATCGCGATCGTCGCGGTGCTGATCGCGACGATGCCGGAGACGAACTATAACGCGACCATCCTGCTTATCCTCATTGCCGCATTCCAAATTGCTGAGCCGCGAATCCATCTGTTTTCATCGCCGCACGGGCAAGCAGTTTCGATTGTGTTCAAGCTGCTGCTGAGTTATGTCCTGATCGGATACACGCACGGGATCGACAGCTACTACTATGAATTTTTTCTGATACCGGTCGTGTCGGCCGCCGCCAACCTGGCTCTTCCGGGCGTTGTGCTCGTCACGTCAATCGCCTGCCTGGCTTATCCGTCGTTTCTGCTGCCCATTTTCATCGATTACGATCTTTTCCACCTCACGCCCGACCAGATCAATATCATTTGTCTGCGTGTTGCCTTCTATGCAATCGTGGCCTTTGCGGTCTACCAGGAAGCGAGTGCGAAGCGGGACGAAACCAGGCGCACGCAGCTTGCGGCAGAGCGGCTGGCGGAATCGAATCGCAATCTGCGAAGGGCGGAAGCGACCCTGAGACGCAACGAACGTCTGGCCGCGCTCGGGCAACTAACCGCGGGACTTGCCCACGAACTGAGGAATCCGCTTGGCACAATTCGAGCCAGTGCCGAAATGCTGAGCAAACCCAGCACGCAGCAAAAGCCGGAATTGATGTCCGAGATGTCTGGTTTCATCCGAAGTGAAGTCGATCGCATGAATGGGCTCATTTCAAGCTTTCTCGATTTTGCGCGCCCGCTGCAAATTCGGCCCATAGCTTCAGATCTGGACGCTCTACTCCACGGAGTGGTGAACGAACAGATGAAACGAGCCGACGAAAGGCACGTGCGTCTTGTCACCGATGTGAAGCCGGCTTCGCTGTCTTTCGACTTCGATCCCGATCTACTGCGGGTGGCAGTTTCCAACCTGGTCCAGAACGCGGTTCAGGCAAGCCATCCTGGAGGCGAAGTCACAGTCACCGGTCGCGAAGATCACGACAACGTTAAGATTTCTGTGCTGGACCACGGTGAAGGCATCTCTAGAGAGAGTCTCGAAAGCATTTTCAATCCCTTCTTCACAACAAAACCGGAAGGCACCGGACTGGGATTGGCAATCGTCGCCAAGATTATCGATGAGCATGGGGGCCGGATCGAAGTTTCGAGTGAGACCGGTTCAGGAACAGAATTCGAACTCAGTCTGCCCAAAGTAAACCGCATTTAGAATGACACCTGCCCGCATATTGATCGTTGAAGACGAAGACAAACTACGCCGCGTGATGCAACTGCAACTCGAATCGGCAGGGTACGAAGTCGACGGTGCAGCTACGGCGGAGCAGTCGCTTCCGCTTGCCACGCTTGCCGACCTCGTTATCACAGATTTGCGCCTGCCCGGAATGGATGGTCTGGAACTGATCAGCCAATTGCAGTCCCGAGGAATCGGCGTTCCCGTGATCGTCATCACCGCTCATGGTTCGGTTGAAACCGCCGTGCAGGCTATGAAGATGGGAGCGGCGGACTTCCTGCAAAAACCCTTCTCGCTCGATCACCTCAACACGGTAGTTGAGAAAGTGCTGGCAGTTCAGTCGCTGCGCGCCGAAAACCAGCGCATGCGTGAACAGCTCGATCAACGCTATGAATTCGACAAGATCATCGGGCGCAGCCCCGCCATGCGCGAGATCTTCCATACTGTCGAGCGCGTGGCTCCCACTCGAGCCACTGTATTGATTGCGGGCGAAAGCGGCGTCGGCAAAGACATGATCGCTCGCGCGATTCACCAACACTCTCCCCGCAAAAATCAGGCGTTCGTTAAGATCAACTGCACTGCCCTCCCCGAAAATCTGATGGAGAGCGAACTCTTCGGGTACGAGAAGGGAGCGTTCACCGGCGCCAATTCGAGCAAGCCTGGCAAATTTGAGCAGGCGGACGGAGGAACTACTTTCCTGGACGAGATTGGGGATGTTCCAGGGAACATTCAAGTGAAGCTCCTCCGAATTTTGCAGGAACGGCAATTCGAGCGCTTAGGTTCGAACGTGACCCGCAAGGTGGACGTACGCGTGATTGCGGCGACCAACGTCGATCTGCGAGCTGCCCTCGAGCAAGGCCGGTTTCGCGAAGACCTCTACTACCGGCTGAATGTTGTTCCGATCAATATGCCTCCGCTCCGGGATCGCAAAGAAGATATTCCATTCCTCGCGCTGCACTTCGTGAACAAATTGTCGAAAGAGCTTGGCACGGGACCAAAGGAAATCAGTCCGGCGGCTGTTGACCGGCTGCTCGACCACTCGTGGCCAGGCAATGTGCGCGAACTGGAAAATACGATTGAACGGAGTCTGGTGTTGGCTTCGGGGGACATCCTGCAACCAGCCGATATCCGTATCGAGGCTCCTAGAAACTCTTCGGCGGCATCCGGGACTCAGCAAGCGCCGATTCTACCGGAAGGGGAGACACTCGAGCATTGGGAACAGATGATGATCCGCGAGGCGCTTCGGCGCGCAAACGGTAATAAGAGCCAGGCTGCCCGCATGCTCGGGCTCACCCGCAACGCCCTGCGTTATCGCCTTTCGCAGATGGGACTGGAAGCTGGCCCCGTGGATGAATCAGACGGTTCTGATCGGTAATCAAAGCCGGACAATGTTGTCGGATCGGAATTTCTTGAGCGCGTTCCGCGTATCCACAATCAACTTGCTCCGGTCGACTACTGACTTGTAATCGACGCCGGTGTGATCGGTAACAATCACCACGCAATCGGCAGCCTCAACGGCGGGCAG
>JAFAUR010000909.1 GCA_019243205.1 Acidobacteriaceae bacterium
CCGTGCTTGGAACGGCTCGCACAGTGGTTCCGCCTTCGAGATAACGTCGTAGATTTCGAGCGTGGGCAGGCCGCGTGCATATTCGATGAATGACGGAACATCGGTGGGCAAATTGCGCCCGCTGTACTTCGCCTGTGTAACAATCCACCGATCGCCCTCTTGAGCCAGCATCGCACCGCTGCGACCCGTTTCGAGGGACGCGCCGTAGACAAGAGCGACATCCCCATCGAGGTCTGTTGGGCGCCTGCGAAACAAGCATGTCGAGTACGCCATCTCTATGCCGATCCGGTCCTCCTGCGGCTTCGGAAACCCGATTTCTTCCAGCCATTGTGGAGAATGCGATGCGCGGCCGGTGGCATCGACGACGAGATCGGCTGCGACAATTTCGCCACTGCATTGAACGCCTGTGACTTGGCCATTCATTCCATCAAAGACCAGCCCTTCTGCAATCGCGCAGGTTCGGGATGAGATATTCGGAATCGCCAGAACTCGGCGTCGGATTTCGAATTCCAGAAAAGGGCGGCTCAGCAAGATCCCCATTAACCCGCTGAAGAATCGGACATGCGTGCCCTGCTCGATGTGCCAGCGTGAGTTCGCGAGCATGTCGCCGTGAACGGCGCCCGCCGCAATCAGTTCCTGGGAAATGCCAGGAAAGAACTCTTCCAGCACTTCCCGCCCACCAGCCAGTAGTCCGTGGGTGTGGCGGTCTTGTGGCACACCGCGGCGATTTTCAGGGGTTGGTGGAAACACATCCCGATCGAGGATGGTCACTTGATCAAAGAAATCGGAAAGAACGCGTGCGGCAAGTAATCCCCCGACGCTCCCACCTAAGACAAGTGCGTGTTTCCGCATAGAATACACCGTGTTATCGATACGCGATGACGAGGCGGTTTCTGCCAAGTTCTGCTGGCGAAAGCTCAACGCGTGTGAAGCCCGCAGCTTTTGACATACCTTCGAGTTCCGCAAAAGTATAAGCATCGCCGGAGGGCGTGGCCGCGAGCATCGTCAGGCTGAAGGCCGCCGCAGTAGCAGGCGAAACACGGTCAGGATTCGGGACATATTCGGCGATGGCTGCGCGACCTCCTGGATTGAGGGCGACATGTACCTTGCGCATCAATTTCGTGCATGTTGGCGTGTCGAAACCGTGCAGAAGGTTAGTAATCAAGGCCAGGTCATAGCCGTTGCCGAAATCGGTTTCGAAGGCGCTGCCCGGAATAAGGTGATATCGATCACCAACGCCCATCGCATCTGCATTCTTCTTAGCGACTTCCAGGACGTTCTTCCAATCCGAGGCATAGATATGCGCACCGGGATTTTGCTTCGCCACTAAGATCCCATACAGGCCGTGACTTGCCGCTACATCGAGAACCTTGTGCGCTTCACCTTCTCTGCGGAGCTCAGCGGCAATGATCTCGGCGGGTCTACGCGCCATCGGCATCATGCCGTGAGCATACGTGACCCAATCGGGGTTTTCGGGATCAAGCATGCCTTCGCCGAACGCAGTACCACCACGACGCACGGCCTCGGTCAGTTGGGCGTGACACTCTCGCAACCGCGGAGTAAGCAAGAACTCGATAGCTGATCCGACGTAAGCAGGCGAGTGCCGGTCGAGGAAGAGAGCAGAGTCGGCCGCCAGAGCGTAAGTCGTACCTTGCTTCACCAAGAACTTATGAATCGTCAAGAAATCGCAGAGAATGCGCACACCACGTTCGCTGGCGCGACAGCGCTCAGCAATTGCTGCAGCAGTCGTCTTGCCTTCATTGAGAGCGGTGAAGACGTCCAATTCAACAGCCGATTTGACCGCTTCAGTCAATTGATACGAATTGATCGCATTAAAGAAGCGTTCTGGTGTGGTTGGTTGCTGCTCCGCCGGGCTGCTCATACAAATTCTCCTATTGGCGCGAGTTGTTGCCTGCCTGACGCGCCCAGGCACCTATCAGTAATGGCGCGACGATAACACTATTTTTCGCGAGGACTTCATCGCGAATCCGTTGGGCAAGGGTATCGATGTCTATCTCGGCGGCGGTTGCAATTCCAAACCTCTCGATTGCCGGCAGTAAGCTGCGCACCACTTCCGGCAGGGCTTCGTATGGCGCACTCGGGCCGCCGCTGATAACGCCATCGAGCCGGAGCATGGGCGCGGGCAGGCCAGCGCTTTGAAATATGCGGTAAAGTTCCAGGCCGAGATGTGTGTGAGCGCCGCTCAACGCTAATGTGCGAATGATCCAGTTCGCGCAACGGTCGTATGCCGGCGAGGCCGGATGAGATTTGCAGCCACTCGGGTCGAATTCCTGAAAGACAACGATTCCATCCGGCCGGAGGTGCAGCAATAGTTTGCGCAAAGCATCAATTGGATCCGCATAATACATGAGAATGAGCCGGCCGACAATGGCATCGAACGTTTCGTCGAGGGTAATGAGCGCTGGGTCACCCTCGACGAATTGTACGTTCGACATCCCCCGAATTTCGGCGCGCGTCCTGGCGCGAACAATTGCGGCAGCGGCTCGGTCAACGCCGACGACTGCCCCACCCGGACCAACAATTTCGGCCGCAAGCAGTGCTACATCGCCACTTCCGCAACCCACATCAAGCACACGCATTCCCGAACTCAGGCCAGCATCCCGGAATAACTGTCGCGTAAATGGCTCGAACATTCGCGCCTGCGCGCTCAACCGGTCCAGTTCGCGCTCGCTATGCCCTGGAGCATAAAAAGGTGCAATGGATTCCTGTGCTGCCACGACCGGTTGATTCCGTATGAGACTGGCGATGTACGATGCGGTTGCACCTTACGGTCGGGCTTCGTAAACCAAGTTGAATGGTGTTTCGGCGGCACGCCTGAACCGAGAGAAACCCGCTGAATTCAGAACCTCCCGCATTCGCTTCTCGCCTGCCTGAGCGCCGAGGCAGAGTCCCACTTCCTGCGAGCGCGAACAAGGTGTACACAATAGTGTCGAAAAGGAATAGTAGACACGACCCACCGGATTGAAATTATCCTGGAGGTCGTCATTTGCAAACGGCTCGACAATCATCCACGATCCGTCGTTCTTGATCGCACGCCGGACATGAGACGCAGCGCCGACCGGATCGCCCATGTCATGCAGGCAGTCGAAGACAGCCACGAAGTCATAATCCTTGCCAGGAAATTCCTTCGCGGGAGCAACCTCGAAATCGACACGATCCGTTACGCCTTGTTCCTTAGCCGAGGCCCGCGCCAGATCGATGGATTTATCGTGGTAGTCGAACCCGTGAAACGTTGACTTCGGGAAAGCTTTCGCCATCAGAATCGTCGAGGCTCCCTTGCCGCATCCAACGTCGGCAACCTTCGCGCCCTGAGCGAGCTTTTCTTTGACCCCGTCGAGAGATGGTATCCACGAGGTAATCAAATTTGCCGCATAGCCAGGCCGAAAAAATTTCTCGCATCCATGGAAGACGCTTTCTTCATGTTCAAACCACCCCATTCCGGCTCCTGACCGAAACGCTTCTGTGATTCGTGGGACTGCCGCGAGCGATCCGAGCGCAAGTTCAAATGCGCCCGGCAGGTATGCCGGGCCATCTTCCCTCGCCAGCGTGAGGACCTGTTCCTCCGTCATGCCGAACCGTTCGGTTTTGGGTTCGTAGGTGAGGTATCCACCGGCGGCCTGCGAAGCTGCCCATTCCCGAACATATCGTTCGTCTGTTTTCGTTTCATTCGCTAATTCAGCGGCCGTCATGGGCTTTTGGGCGAGCGCTTTGTATAACCCGAGGCGGTCGCCGATCACTACCATCCCAGCGTGTACCGCGGCGCCCAGGTCATTCACAAAGCGCCCGAGGAATTCATGCAGTCTGTTTGTATCTACAGCCATTGATTTCTCCTATATTCATTCCGAGTTGTCATAATTTCGTGATTCACTGCGACGCTGCGTCAGGTTCCGGGGGACGGAAACGATAGGGGCCCGGGAGAGCCATGAGAACACTCGCAAGCAGGGTTGCAAAAAGAAAACCAGCTAATGGACCGCGGTAAGACCGTGTCCGGTCAAAGCCCGCACCCATGATGAGAGGACCGATCGCACCTGCGAATGCAAAAGCAGCAAAGGCAGAGCTATACACTTTCCCGAAATGGAGCAGCCCAAAGTACCGGCTCGTCAGGTAGGGTATGAGATCAATTTCCGCGCCTAAGCCTAGACCGACCAGGAACGCGCCGGCGAATGCGGCGGAGCCGTTGGCTTGCCATAACAGTGCAATTCCCAAGGCCGAAGCAGCAAAGACAGTTGAGGCGACTCGAGCCGCAAAAATGCGGTCGAGCAGATATCCGGTTCCAAAGCGGCCAATCATCACCGCTGCA
>JAFAUR010000916.1 GCA_019243205.1 Acidobacteriaceae bacterium
AAACCGTACATTGGCGCCCCGCGCAATCCCGCCCACATACTCTTCCGGTAACGGCACCACCAGCCTTAGGTGGGACACCTGTTCAAGCATCAGCAGCGCCACATCGTTTCCTGGGCCAACGAACGCGCCGGGATGGACCAACCGCTCCGTGATCACGCCGGCAAAGGGCGCGGAAATCTTTAGATACCCCTGAAGATCTTCGAGCGAGCGAACTGCCGCTTGCGCCGCACGGCTCGCCTGCTCCCGTGAATCGAGCGTCGCTTGCGCGGCAGCCACCCGCTGCTCTGACTGCAGTACCTCACTCCCGGAAACTGCGCCGGGTGTTTCCGCCGCCTTCTTTGTGCGAACGTACGTATCCCGCTCCGCCGCAAGCTGAGCCTGCGCCTGCAAGCGGTCTGCCTTCGCAGCCTCCACCTTCGAGCGAGCTTCTGCGATCTGCGCCTGCATCTCCGGTGCGCTCAACTCGACCAGCAGTTCGCCTTGTTTCACGATGCTGCCCCGGTCCACCAGCACTCGTTCCACGTATCCCGGAACCTTTGCATGGAGAGCAACGCTCAGAAACGGCAGGAATTCGCCGGGCAACTGTACCGTTCTGGAGACCGGCTTCTCTATCACGGCAACCAGTTCCACCCCCGCTGCATACAAGCTCATCTGCAGCGCGAGTATCGCGGCAAAGAGCTTAACGGGCCTCATAGTATCTGCTTTTCGGATCATCGGGATTCAGAGAGGGAGATGCAAGCTGAGAATGCCCCTGCAGAATTGCGTAGATCGGAGGCAGAATCGTCAAAGTCGCAAACGTCGCACAGATCAGTCCCCCGATCACAGCGCGGCCCAGCGGTGCCGTTTGGGAACCGCCTTCGCCCCATCCGGTCGCCATGGGCAACATGCCGCAAATCATCGCCGTCGCCGTCATCAATATGGCCCGGAGCCTGCCCACTGCCCCATCGCGCGCACCGTCGATCGCATCGTGTTTCGCCTGCCTGCTCCGTTCGGCGAACGTCACCAGTAAAATCGAATTCGCCACCGCGATTCCAACCGCCATAATTGCCCCCATAAACGACTGGACATTCAAAGTCGTTCCAGTGAGCCGCAGCATCAGCAGTACTCCGCAGAGAACGGCCGGAATCGTCAAGACGATTGCGACCGCCAACCGCATCGATTGAAAATTCGCCGCGAGCAACAAAAAAATCGCGACGATTGCGAGCCCGAGCCCGTTTCTCAATCCCGATGTGGTCTGCTCAAGCGCAGGAATCTGCCCTTTCATGACAACCTTGAGTCCGCGTGGCGGCTGGCCCGCATTCGCAATCGCTCCCCGTATCCGAGGTTCCGCATCTCCCAACGCGATACCGTGCAGGTTCGCGGTCAGACTGATGATGTGCTGGCCATTGAACCGCTCTATCAGTCCCGGCATCGTGCTTTGGCGCAGCGCGGCTACATTGTCCAACTCAGGTTCGCTCCGCCCATCCCGCATCACCGGAACGGACCCCAGTTCCTCAACGCTCTGCATTCGATTCTGAGGCAGCTCGACCTGAATCTGAAATGCATTCCCGGAATTCGGATCGCGCCAGTAATTCGGGGATGTGAAGCGTGAGGACGATGTTGCTGGTACGACTGACTCCACAACGTCGGCCATCGTCAGTCCAAACTGGCCGGCGCGGTCACGATCGATCTTGATGTCCAGCGTTGGATATCGGTACTCCTGTGCGAACTGCAAATCCCGCAGGAAATCCAATCGTCTCAACTGTTTTTCCATTTGCTGCGCGAACTTATAATCCTCCTGCAAACTCGGCCCCTGCACCGCAACCTCAATGGGAGTCGGAGATCCGAAACTCATCACTTGCGAAACAATGTCGCCTGCTTCGAACGAAACCTGGCAATCAGGCATCTCGCTTCTGAGGTCCGCGCGAATCTTCTCTCGCAGCCATTCGCCACGAGAGGCATCGGCCTTCAGTGCCACCTGGATAATCGACTCTTGTGGTCCGCTTGTGAAGAGGTGAATCAGATCAACGGGGTAGCTCGAAGGCACCACACCGATGAAGTCGCTGGTAATCGTCACGTTCTCTCGGCCGGCATCCCGGCCTATTACATCGAGAGCGCGCAGCACAATTCGTTCGGTTTCTTCAATGCGTGTACCCGCGGGCGCACGCAAGCGAATTCGCATCAAGGGCGCATTCGCATCGGGAAAAAGTTCGGCGCCGATTCGCGGCGCAAGCAAAATCAGAATGGCCCCGGCAACAATCACATACGCGGCTGACACCGGCCAGCGAAAACGCAAAACTCTTTGCAAATAGCGTTCGTAGCCTCTCCGCACTCGTCCGAACAGCCCCTCCTGTTCTTCTCCGGACCGTGCCTCGCGCATCAGCCACACCGAAAATACGGGCACAAGGCTGCTCGACAGCAGGTAAGACGCAATCATCGAAAAGCCAACTCCCAGCGACAAGGGCACGAATAACTGTCGAGCCACCCCGGCCATGAACAACGAAGGCACGAATACCGCGAGAATGCAGAACATCGAAAGCAATCGTGCCAGCGCGGTTTGGCTGCATGCTTCCACTACGGCCCGCGCTCGCGAAGCCCCCGCCACCATGTGGCTGTGTATGTTTTCGATCTCGACTGTCGCTTCGTCGACCAGCACTCCGACTGCCAGCGCTAGTCCGCCCAAAGTCATGATGTTGATCGTTTGCCCACAGGCCCACAAAAGAACCACCGAGCTGAGCAGCGCGAACGGGATATTCAAAACAACGATGAATGCGCTCCGCCAATCGCGTAGGAAAAGCAGCACCATTAGTCCAGTCAGTGCCGCTCCCGCCAAGGCTTCCTCAATAAGGCCCCGCAAGGAATTCGTCACAAACGGCGATTGATCGAATTCCAGGCTCACATTTACATCGTTCGGCACGACCTTTTTGAAATCGGGTATCGCGGCTTTCACAGCATTGATGACTGCGAGCGTAGAAGCATCCGCTCGCTTGGTCACCGGAATGTAAACCGTGCGCTTACCATTTACGTGCGCATACGCCGTGATGATGTCGGTGCCGTTTTCGATTGTCCCGATATCGCGCAGATACACTGTCGCCCCAGACACCGGATGGATAGGCGTACTCAAAAGCTCCTCCAGGTTTCCACCCAGCGCAGCATTCGTACGCGCAATGCGGTTCAGCTTCCCGGTCCACATGTTGCCCGAAGGCATCACCAGAGTCGCTTTGTTGACGGCTTCGATTGCTTCCTGCGGCGAAATCTGGTACTGCCGCAATTTGCTTGGATCGAGAGTAATCACAATCGTGCGCTGGTTGCCGCCGAAGGGCGGAGGCGCCGATACTCCGGGCAGCGTGGCAAACAACGGTCGCACTCGGTTCAGTGCAAAATCCTGCAACTCGCCTTGTGTATGGGCCGTGCTGCTGAAGACCAGTTGGCCGACCGCAACACTCCCCGCATCGAAACGCGTGATGAAAGGCGGCACCGTTCCCGGCGGCATGAAAGCTCGCGCCCGGTTCACATACCCGACCGTTTCCGCCATCGCCTGCGCCATGTCGGTGCCTTCATGGAAGACCAGCTTCATCAAAGCGGCACCCTGAATACTCTTGCTCTCCACGCGATCGATCCCCGTGATGTACAGGAAGTGGTACTCGAAATAGTAGGTGAGGTAGCCTTCCATTTGCGCCGGATCCATTCCGCCATATGGCTGAGCCACGTAGATGGCAGGCTCACCTACTTCGGGAAAGATATCGGCCGGCATGCGCTGAATGGCCAGGTAAGAAAGTATCGCAAGGGCTGCGAGTGCGACCAGGACCGTCATCGGACGGCTAAGCGCCGCAAGAACGATTCGCATGTCTCAGCTCACCTCCCTTACTGTCCTGCTTCCGCCACAAACGGCTGAATGTCGCCGGCCACCGCGGCAACGGCCAGCAGTCCGCGCCACACTCCGAGCCGCGCCAGCGCATCATCGATCTCGGTTTGCGTCAACAGCCGCTGCGCTTCGGCGACTTCGTCTATATTTCCGAGGCCGGCTTGGTATCGCGCGTTGGCCTGATCGTTCGCCGCCTGCGCAGCTTTCAGTTGCGCAGGTATGTTTTCCGCCACGCGCCGCGCACCGCTGAGTTTCGCTACAGCTTCATTCCAGCCCGCTCGCAAATCCCGCACCACCTGTTCATAACGAGCTTCCTCGGCGCGCAAAGTCGACTGCTTCTCGGCCTCTCGTGCGTGTATCGACGCGCGATCGAATACCGGGAAAGTGATGCTTACGCCCAAAGCATAGTTCTGCGTCGTGGGCGCGAGCCCGTTTGCGCCGCCCGCGAGCGTGCCGCTCAATTCTGCTCCGGAACCGCGCCCGTATGCTGCCGCTTGCAAGAAAAATCGCGGGAAGTACGACCGCTCGAGTATTCGTAGCTGCGCTCGCACCTGCTCGACTACTGCGGTCTGCTCCATCGCTCCAGGTGTCGCCCCTGGTACAAACCTTGTCGGCGGACTCTCCGGCGCTGGTCGCAGCAACCCATCCGCTTCGAGGACAATCTGTTCCGGATCCATGCCTGTAAAACGCGCCAGATTTGCCCGCGCAATCTCGACGGCCTCATCGGATTGAATCAACTGTGTCTTCGCCGACGCCATTTCAGCTTCCGCGCGCGATGCATCCGCTCCGGGTCGCAAATCAGCGTTGACAAGCGCGTGTGTGGTTCTAGCCAGCGTCGCAGCCCGGTCGACACCCGCTTGCGCCGCCTTCACTGCTTCCTCACTCGCCAGTAACGTGACATACGCGTCTGCCGCCGCAACCGAAACTTCGAATTGCGTGCGTTTCAGGGATGCCTGTCGTGCCGCTCTCTCCGCGCCGGCAGCCGCAACAGTAGCACTGCGTGCTCCGAAATCGAACGGTTCCCAACTGACCAGCATCCCCGCTGCGCTCCCCCACGCCGAGCCGCCATTATTCGTCCCCAGTACCGGACCTGAGATCGAAGGGATGATGTTCTGCGGCAGAAGCATGCCGAAGATATTGTTTCGTGTCGCACGATTGAACTGTGCCAGCAGGTCCAAGCGCGGCAGATACGCCGTACGCGCAAGTTGAATCGCTGCAGACGCTGCATTCATCTGCTCTTGGGAAACGCGAATCGAAGGATAATTCTTTACTGCTTCCGCAACTGTCCTTTCGAGCGTCAGACTGACTCGCGTTGCCGCCGCTTGCGCCCATAGCGGTTGTGCGGACAACAAGCCGCTTCCGGCCAGGAGCGCTAACCTACTCGCCCGCATCGTCAGCACGTGCATCACCTGTCCTCGATGAGTTCATGAAACAATTCCCGTACTTTGCTTTTCGAAGCAATCAGCGCTTTCCGCCC
>JAFAUR010000985.1 GCA_019243205.1 Acidobacteriaceae bacterium
CATGAGGTGACCATATACGAGGCTGAGTCGAAACCCGGCGGGATGATGCGCTTCGGAATCCCGCAATATCGGCTGCCGCGAAACATGCTGGATGCCGAGATCAAACGGATTGAAAAGATGGGCGTGAAAATCGAGCTTGGGAAACGAGTCGACGATCTCGCTTCCACGATGGCCCAAGAGCATTTCGAGGCCGTATTCCTCGCAATCGGCGCGCAAGTGGCCAAACGCACCTACATTCCGGCCGGCGATGCGAGTAAGATACTGGACGCGCTGAAACTATTTCACGAAGTGGAGGCGGGCGATGCACCTCAGCTCGGGCGCCACGTCGTTGTCTACGGGGGAGGAAACACGGCGCTCGATGCCGCTCGGACTGCAAAACGTCTCGGCGCGACCGACGCACTGATCGTATACCGTCGAACCCGGGAAAAGATGCCTGCACATGAATCAGAACTGCAGGAAGCGCTCGATGAAGGCATCCGTGTGAGATGGCTTTCAACCGTTAAGGCGAGCGGTGCCCGGAATGTACTGGTCGAGACGATGGAGCTGGACGAGTCCGGATTTCCGCAACCTACGGGAGAGTTCGAGAGCATTCCGGCAGACTCGCTCATCCTGGCAGTGGGCCAGGACGTCGATGTGGAATTCGTAAAGCAGGTGGAAGGTGTCGAGATCAAAGACGGTGTGGTGCAGGTCGATTCGCAGATGATGACGGGCCACCCCGGCGTCTTCGCTGGCGGCGACATGGGCCCGACTGAGCGTACGGTTACGACGGCAGTGGGACATGGAAAGAAAGCGGCGCGTTGCGTGGATGCGTTCCTGCGCGGCACCACCTATGGGCCCGCTCCGAAACATCCGGTCGCGGAGTTCAGAAAGCTAAATACCTGGTATTACAGCGATGCGCCTCAGACTGTGCAGCCAACACTCGATGCGATCCGGCGCGCTTCCAGCTTCTCTGAAGTCGTGAAGGGACTGGATGAGACCAACGCATTGTTTGAAGCGCGGCGCTGCCTGTCGTGCGGCAATTGTTTCGAATGCGACAACTGCTATGGAGTGTGCCCGGACAACGCGATCGCCAAACTCGGCCCAGGTAACCGCTTCCGCATCAACTACGATTACTGCAAGGGATGCGGGATGTGCGCTACCGAGTGCCCATGCGGCGCTATCGAGATGATCCCCGAATTAATCTGACGATCACGGTTCTCTGTCAAATTCGAAGCTTCAGGAAGTGCGTAGCGCAGGAGATGCACGGATCATAATTGCGCACTGCCTGTTCGCATTTCCAGGTCACCTCATCCAGAGGCAAGGTAATCACCTGGGCGGCAAATGCGCGCAAGTCATCCTCGATGCGGCTCTGGTTTTGAGAGGTTGGCGCACGCACGATCTTTGCGTTGACGAACAACCCGTTTTCGTCCAGTTCGTACCGGTGGTACACGCTGCCGCGCGGCGCTTCCGTGATCGCGTGCCCGATGCCGGCGCGGTTCGGCGTTTCCACCCGCGCACGATCCGGTGGATGATACTCGCGAATGATACGTAAGGCTTCAGCGCAGGCGAACACGATCTCGACCGCGCGTACGATGATGCTTCGAAATGGATTTCTCACGGGCGGGATCAGCCCTACGCTGTCTGCGGCTTGCCGGGCGACGAGCGGTAGACGATCAAAGTTCAGATTGAAGCGCGGGAGTGGGCCAACCAGGTAGGTGCTTCGTCCTTTCAATACGGACCACAGCGCGTTCGAGTGCTCGACGTGCACTTCGCTGAAGTGATCTTCGTATTGTGCGGCATCGATTTCCAAGCCGTGATTCGACACGAGCCTGCCTTCGTTGAACGGATATTCAGCCGGATGGCGCAGGGACACAAACTCGTAGTCTTGTTCGAAGTCCGGAAACTCAAAAGCTGCCACGAGCCTAACGGTTTCGAGCGATGCTTCGAGTGCCCACTCGAGGTTGTCCACCAATTGCCGCAGTTCATTTCGGGGGAAGACTTTGTAGAATCCGCCAACAGCGGCACCGACGGGATGGATCTCACGGCCGCCGAGCAGCGCCACGATACTGTTACCGATTTTCTTGATGCGCAGACCTCGTTCGATGGTGGCGCGGTGATCGCGGGCCATCGCGATTGAATCCTCATAGCCGAGGAAATCCGGCGCGTGCAGCATATAAACGTGCAGTGCGTGACTCTCGATCCACTCGCCGCAGTAGAAGAGCCGGCGCAGGTTGCGAATTGCGGGATCGATCTGGATTCCCAGCACGCGCTCGATAGCATGGGCCGCACTCATTTGATACGCAACGGGACACATCCCGCAGATCGTGACGTGATGTCGAGCGCTTCCGAACCATGACGGCCACGCAGGAACGGTTCGAACAGGCGTGGCGGTTCGTAGATCTTGAACTTTACGTCCGCTACGCGGTCGCCCTGGAAGCTGACATAGAGGGCGCCTTCCCCTTCAACGCGGGCGAGAGTATCGACACGGATGGTCCTTGTGCCGCGCATGCTAATGTGCGCTCGGCTTCCTCGCTGGCCTTTCTGAACGGCCATGACCACGCGTTGAAACCGCGGAAAGCACGAGCGATCTCCTCGTGGCTCTGGCCCAGTATGCGAAATTCGTTCGACAGCGATTCGGTATTGGGCGCCTCCATCGGTCCGTAGCAGCCATAGCGTCCGCGGGCGTAGCTCGGACAGAGCGCACCGCACCGGCATGCGTGACCGGCCCCAGGCAAGGTGTTCCATGCGCAACCAGCACGCAGACATTACCTTTACGCTTGCATTCCACGCACACGCTGGAAGCAGGAATGTTCGGCTTGCGGCCGGCGAGTGTGGCCGTGATCAGTTCAATAAGCTGATATTTATTGATCGGGCAGCCTCGAAGCTCAAAGTCTACTTGCACGTGTTCGGATATCGGGGTGGAAAGCTTCAAGGTGGAGATGTACTGCGGCGTGGCATATACGGCGCGAACCATCTCCTCGGTATCTCTCCAGTTGCGGAGTGCCTGTATACCGCCAGAAGTGGCGCAGGCCCCGATCGTAATCAGGGCTTTTCCCATACAGGATAAGGAACCGTCCGAAATCGGCGCGGTTTCCCAGAACGCGATAGATCGCGGGGCGAAGCGGAGCGAGTCCGATACCGCCTGCCACGATGACGAGATCGCATTCGTGCGCGGAGTCCGCTGGCCAACTGCTTCCGAATGGTCCGAGTACACCGATCGAGGCTCCCGGCCGAACGCTGACCATGGCGCGACTGGCTGCTCCAACAGATCGAATCGTGTAGACGAGCTGCCCTGGGTTCGCGGTGTCGCCACTCATGGATATCGGGATCTCGCCCACTCCAAACGACCACAGCATGCTGAACTGCCCGGGTTTATAACTCGGAATCGATTCACCCTTCTGAGCTCGATCCGCAATGTGAAAGTGTCAGCCGTCTCTCGTGAGACAGTGCGCACGGAGTAGGGCACTGGCGCCATCGGGCTGATTACTTGTACTGCTTCAGTGAGCTGCATAGAGGTCCAGCAGCTGAAAGCGCGTGGCCTCCAGCCGCCGTTCAATGATCTTGGCAAATCGTTTCAGCAGCTCATACCCAAGATCGTGGTCTTCCCTTGTGAGTCATCCACTGGCGATAGCGAGCCTTGTGCGACGACCGGACATTGCCTCCGTGAATGTATGAGAAATCCAAGGTGAAGCAGGAATCGAGACGGCGCCAGCGCTCCGCGTGATCTCCGGTGAGATCGCTCGCGTCTTCCACGGTCGTGCAGAAACACGTCGGGCACACCAGCGTGCAATTCGTGCAGGCAAGACACCGGGTCGCGACGTCATCCCACCGGGGATGGTCAAAATTGGAATAGAGCAGGTCCCGGATATCGGTCGTGTCCATATGCCGCACCTGTGCGGACCCGGCCTTGTTCACGGCCGCAGTAGCGCGTTTGCGGTCATCTTCTGTGGCCTCTGTATGTGCGAGTTGATCGAGCAGCTCGCGCCCCACATCGCTGCCCGGCCTTCACGAGGAAACGATGACCCTGTTGGTCGAGCAATTCCGTCAATGCGAGATCGTAACCGGCACGCACGTGCGGTCCGGTCTGCATCGACGCACAGAAGCAGATCGCCGAAGAGTGCGTGCATTCAACCGCGACGATGAAAACGCCGTTCCGACGTGCGGCGTATATCGGATCCTGATGCAGATCACCGAGCAGCACCCGATCCTGCACGCCGATCGCCGTGAGATCGCAGGAACGAACGCCCAGAAACGCGTAACGCTTCTTGGAGGACGGCGCCTGGTCGAGAATGCGAAAGGTTCCGTTTTCGCGTTGTGCCGACCACAATCGGATATCCGCAGGATGCAGAAACTTCTTCCAGCTCTGAGGACTACTCGCGTACCCAAAGAATGCGCCATCATCGCGGCGCTTCAAGCGATAGAAACCGCGCTCCTGCTCGTCCGTCCAGCCAGCCGGCAGCTCGTCAGTACTTTCGATTGTGTCGTACACGATGGCTCCGTCGCGCACAACAGGGCCAATCACCTCGTAATCGCGTTCGAGCAACGCTGTGATAAGGCGGCTCAACTCGCTGGCGGCAAGAACGCTCGGTTGTTGCTCAGCCACACTCATACGTACGGCTCCAAGGAATGATAACGAATAACTGGCATGCTGATCGTGGGGCTTGGAAATCCGCACCGAGGAGACGATGCGGCAGGCATTCTGGTCGCGCGAGGCCTTGCGAACCGCGGCATCAAAACCATACAGCACGAGGGCTCCCCACTCGACTTAGTAAACGTTTGGCAAGCGAAAGACTGCGTCATTGTCATTGATGCCATGTCGTCCTGCGCCAGTCCTGGGACAACACATACCTGGGATGCATCGATGGCCGATTTGCCAGCGGACGAGTTTCGTCCGTCGACGCACGCCTTTGGACTCGCCGAAGCCATTCGCCTCGCTCGCATGCTCGACCGGTTGCCGCAAGAGCTCACGGTTTATGGAATCGAGGCGGCGCACTTCTCTGCAGGTGCGCCGCCCTCGGCCGCAGTGCTGGAGGGTGCGCAACGGGTTGTCGATAAGATTGTCTCGAGCTTCGCTGAGCGGACGGATTCTCCGTGAACCCCAGGGCTTTCCTCTATTAGCGTGCCTGATCGAAGTTCCAGAGCTTCCGATGATCTGGAACTGACCGGTTCGTGTTCCAGTACGCCCGCGGGTCGGTGCTTTGCTTTTAGTTAGTGTTCTGTTCCGGCATGCAGTAACTCAGGACCGGACAGCGTGTTTCGCGAATGATTCCGAACGTGTGCGTGCGAAGAGCGCCAAAGACACCCCCGCGTTTTGCCGCGACCAATCACAAGGAGATCCGCCTGCTGCTGCGCGGCTGATTGCCCGACCGGGTGGTCCGCGAATTCGAGATTCAACTTCGTTCCGGCCTCTTCCTGCACTTTTGAGATCTCTTCACCAGTAAGTCCGACCAGAAAACCGGTGAAAGTCGTTATCGACGTATCCATATGGCTGGCCGGCAGTGGGCCGATAGTTATTAAGGTCGCCTAAATGATGTTTTCCAGGCTGCGAGATCTCAATGAGTCTGGTGCAAGCGTCCCGCTCCAGTCGTAAAGCCTTGTGTGATTTACGGGCCGCCGATAACTTCGTCGACTGATCCAACCAGTCAGGCCGAGGCCCGCTTTTCTGGACTGGCTTCGGGCGTGCTATGACGCACTATATCGAGGTCAGTCGTCGCTAGGTGCCGATGATGCAGAAAGATCTGCGCCAATCTGCCTTCGCCGAGGACGTCCCCGAGCTCTGCGAATGCGAAGAAAGGGATCAGGACTACGAACATAATCGCAGAGATAGAAAGTATTCCCTTCCAGGTTCCCCCTCCGATATCGGTAATGCTCTGACTGAAAGACCGCCCGCGATACAGACCGACAGCGGCATCCTCCACAATTTTGAAACAGGCGAGCAGAAGAGTGTATACGGCGGCCTTCCGAATAGTTGGGTAGACGAGTGGCGCCGTCTCCTTGGTAACGTCGCCGAGGTGAAACGCTCTTGCCACGACCATAACTTTCGCGAGGGCAAGTGCGTTTATCAGAGCGAAGGCATGAGACGCGACATTTATGTGGTTCTCGGCTACGATCACTGACTTATGGACTTCTAAAAGAACAAACACTATCCACAAATATGCGGTTATTACGATCATCTCTTTTGTCTCGTGATAGACCTTCCGCTTCAGACTTCGTGTGGATGTACTCACGCAATCCCCTCCTCGCTTACCTGATCCTTAGTCCGTCTATGAGATTTCGAACCGCCAACAAGTCAACGCTCGCTATTCGATTCGTTAACGCTTCTCATGCGCAGCAGCGGGGCGAGAACGCGGTCTCTGGACCCCTGGCATTCACATGGCGCACTTCATGGATAGCTGTCAAGTAGAAATCCAGTTCAGTCATTCTGCATTTAGGGTTGAACGCGATGCAACCACTAAAAGGATCCTTATCAATTAGCTGTGACCGAGCAGCAATCGCCTCGCTGACGAACAGAGATGAACTCCCCTCAACTACTTGAATGGAACACGCCGGGTCGTTACGCTCATACCACGCCATATCAAGAACCCTAGTCCAGAAGTTCATCGCAAAACGGAACTCGCGCCTGAGGGTCAGATTGGAAGTATTCATCCAAACGCCCAGTTCCATGTGATTACGTTGTTCAGCTCAGCGGTCTGCTGGCACGGGGTGATCTGGGCTGTCCAATTGCCCGACTGCTGAGCCGCCAAAGCCGACGTCCCAGCAAGGAGAAGAGTGCTGCAGCGCAAGCACCACCTGGTCA
>JAFAUR010001021.1 GCA_019243205.1 Acidobacteriaceae bacterium
GCCGAACCTCTTTTCGTGCTCCCAGCACCCGGGACGAAACCCGAACAGATTGAGTACGCCATCGACTGGGTTCATTACCTGAACGACCCTGCGACGACCGAATGGGGACGACTGCGTGCGTCAAACGGACATCCCGAGCCATACGGAGTGAAGTTCTTCCAGATCGACAACGAGCCCATGAATAATGGCTTCACGCCGGAGAAGTACGCCGAAATCGTCAACGTTTACGGGAGCCGGCTGCGAGCGATTGCTCCAAACGCGCGAATTGTGGCGTGCGGACAGAAGCGGTCCGATGATATGTCCTGGAGCGAGAAGGTCATTGACCTCGCCGGGGACAACTTCGACGTTCTCGGGTGTCACAACTACGAGTACGAGCCGGAAAATTTCGAGACGGGGTTGAGGCGGATCCGCGACTACCTTACGAAGTTGCGGGATTATGTGCGCGCCTCGAAGCACCCGGGCATTGAGATTGGTGTGCTCGAGTGCAGTCTTCAGCACACGTACGACTGGCGAGCTGGACTGCATACGGCAGGCAGCCTGATCATGTACGAGGAGCTCAGCCCAGGTCTGGCGATGACCTGTCCAGCCCTGCTGATGCGCAACACCACGGACGATCCCACCTGGACTTCGTTGATCTATCACGACCACGTCTCATGGTTCCCGGGGGCCGGCTACGTAGTCGAGAAGCTCTTTCGCGAGCACTACGCCGAGAGGTATCTCGCCTCCGCTACGGGGTCTTTTCGGGATTTGCCGGACCGCAAGCGCTTCTTTAGCCAGATCTCGACGTTGAAACCGGAGGACTGGCTGCCTGGCTCGGTTGATGCAATCGCAACCTCGAGCGCTGACGGTCGCCGCATCGTTATCAAAGCGGTGAACTATCAGGCAGAGCCGAACACCCTGCTCGTGCAACTCGAAGGCACCCACGCTCCCGAGCACGCTGCCGCCACCTTGCACACACTTTCCGAAAGGCTGACGGATGCTGCTTCACTGGAGCATCCGAATGCGATTGCGCCAGTTAGTCGACCCTTCAATTACGGGAAGGATTTTGCGGTCGATCTTGGCCCTTACACAGTTGCCGTCCTGGAGATTCGCGCAGAGTGAATATCGGCTTAGTTCCAGCTGATCTATGATCGTTACGAAATCGATGAACTTTGCATTGCTAATACCTGCTTCAGAGGCTTCGGGCACGCGTCAGAGTGCAAGACATCGAACGCTGCAACTGATGGTGGCCGCGCTGCTGACCATCGGATCAATCTACGGCCAGCACGCACCGCCTCCGCAACAGCTGCTATTCCAGACGTACCACGCCAGCGGGATGTACGAGCTTGGGGACACCGTCGGCTGGATAGTGTCGCCGGGTCCCGCTGCGCCCACGTATGCGTACAAATGGACGATCCGACGTAACAATTCAGTAGTTCTCAAAGAAGGCAAACTTGATCTCTCCTCTGGAAAGGACAAAATTGAAATCGTCGGCGACCAGCCTGAAATGATCTACGTTGCCATAGAACCCTACGGAAACTTGTCGGGCGATATGACGCCTGGTGATCAGAGCGCCGCCCCAGCATCGGACTCCACCCAGACCGGCGCACCGGCCTTCGTCGGGGGCAACACTGGCCGCAACAATGGCCTTTACGCGGTGGGCGCTGCTGTTGCCCCAAGTAAAATCGGACTCTCAAGTCCGCGGCCGGAAGACTTCGACGCATTCTGGGATTCCAAGTTAGCTGCTCAGAGCAAGATTCCGATCAACCCGATGGTGACTCCGGTTCAATCCGGCATCCCCGGCATTGACTTGAATATGTTCGTTCTCGATGCACTCGGGTCTAAGGCGCACGGCTATGTAGCGAAGCCCGCAAGGGAAGGAAAGTTCCCGGCCATCATTCAGCTGCAGTATGCGGGCGTCTACGCTCTGAACGCTGGCGCGGTCGCGCAACGTGCCGCTGACGGCTGGTTAGTTATCAATGTTGACGCGCACGACAAGCCGCCGTCGGATCCTTCGGGCGGAATCCCGAAAACATATGCCACCCTCGGCAACACGGATCGAGAAAAATCGTACTTCCTGAATATGTACTTACGCGATTCCCGCGCCGTGGATTATCTGTTGACGCGGCCAGATTGGGATGGCAAAACGATCGTGCTCATGGGAGGCAGTCAGGGGGGCCAGCAGAGCCTTGCGCTTGCCGGTCTCCGTTCCGATAAGATCAGCGCCGTTCTGGTGTGCGTGCCCGCAGGGGCTGATACCAATGGGGATCTTCACGGCCGCCGTGCTGGCTTCCCTTTCTGGCCTTCGAGCGACCCACAGGCGATGAAGACCGCCCTTTATTTTGACCCGGTCAACTTCGCTTCACGCATTAAGGCTCCAGTGCTCGCTGGCATGGGCTTTATCGACACCATCGCGCCGCCGGCCGGAATATGGACAACGCTCAACCAGATACCGGGTCCTACAGAACCATTGCCAATGATTGAATCAGAGCACGACAATTTCACTCCGGAAAAGGGACGAGCCTGTCCGGCGCGAACCCAGGAGATCCTGAACAGCCTGCGTACCGGTGCGCCGTTCAAGCCCACCGTTCTGAAGTAAGAATCGCCCTATTTCAGTTCCTTTGCAATCGCGCCCGCAGCCTGGCAGAGCCGAATGCTTGCCGCAACAGCGCAAGGCAGCCGGTCAAAATGCTCGCTGGAATAATCTGGATTGTGAGTATGAAAGGACGTGGGATGCAAATGGTCAGGGGACACCTTGCCTGTGCGGGAATGCTTATTTTGGGCATGGTTCCGCGATCAGCCGCCGCCCAGAATTCTGCGAATCTCCCCTACATGAATCCAGAATTGTCGCCGGAAGAGCGCGCGACTGATCTGGTGCACCGCATGACTCTGGCGGAGAAGGCGTCGCAGATGCAGAACAACTCCGCGGCAGTTCCGCGCCTCAACATCGCTGCGTACCAATGGTGGAGCGAGGCCCTCCACGGAGTGATCAGCCACGGAGTGACAACCCAATCGAATAACGAGGGCGTAACCGAGTACCCGGAGCCAATCGGCCTTGCCGCCACCTTCGATGCGGCCGGGAATTCACACCATGGCCGCGCAGATTGGAACTGAGGGGCGCATCAAGCATGTGCAGAATGCGCGCGAAGGGCACACCGGCATCAT
>JAFAUR010001074.1 GCA_019243205.1 Acidobacteriaceae bacterium
TGAAAGGTGAATATCACTGGCACAAACACGACAACGACGACGAGTTCTTCTATGTCGTCGACGGCCGCTTGCTGATTGACTTGGAGGATCGCACTGTGGAGCTTGCGCCTCGCCAGGGATTTGTTGTTCCGAAAGGGACCATTCATCGCACGCGAGCCCCACAGCGCACGTCTATTCTGATGGTGGAAAACCAGGGGATTGTCCCGACAGGGAATTAACAATCACCGCTGATGACGGATTCATTCCTGGCGGCCGCCGTTGAAGAGGCGAGAGCGGGTCTAGCCGAAAACGATGGGATTCCGATCGGCTCCGTACTCGTAATCGACGGTGTGATCCGAGGCCGCGGCCACAACAAACGTGTACAGAGCAACAGCCCGATCTGGCACGCCGAAATGGACTGTCTTGCGAACGCGGGACGGCTGCGGCCGGCGGATTACAGCCGCGCCGTCCTTTACACCACCCTTTCCCCTTGCGACATGTGTTCCGGGGCGATTCTCCTTTACAAAATCCCGAAGGTCGTCATCGGCGAGAATAGAACCTTCCGTGGTCCGGAATCGTACTTACGCTCCCGCGGAGTGGCGGTAGAGGTGGTGGATAGCGAAGAATGTGTGCGCCTGCTGCAGGACTATATCGCGCGCAGACCGGGACTCTGGGCCGAAGATATCGGGATGCCGTAAGATGCGTGCGAGTGTTGCAACTCTCTCTGGATTTGACGCACGCATGTGGTGAGATCGAGATTGGGAGGGAATCCTAGGTGAGTAGCGGAATGCCGGCTTTGGTGAACTACAGCCGCGAACCATTGTCGGTCGAATTACGAGATGTGAAGATCCCGGAGATTAGCGAGAGCGATGTGCTGTTGCGGGTTGGCGCGGCCAGCATCTGCGGAAGCGATCTTCATCAATGGCAAGGTTCGCAGGGCTGGGCGGTGAATTATCCTTGCATTCTGGGCCATGAATTTGCGGGTACGGTAGCTAAGACGGGCAAGGCGGTCAAGCGCTTTAAAGAAGGCGATCGGGTGGTGAGTGAAACGGCTGCCGTGATAGACGAATCGTCTCCGCTCAGCCGAGCCGGGCTCTACAATCTGGATTCGTCGCGGCGCGGTTTTGGCTACGGTGTGGATGGCGCCATGACCGAGTATGTGCGAGTGCCTGAACGATGTCTGCATCGCATTCCGAATTCGGTTCCTTTTTATAAAGCAGCCTTGACGGAGCCATGTTGCGTGGCGTATAACGCGGTGTGCGTGAACGGACGCGTACGCCCGGGTGACACCGTTCTGGTCCTAGGGCCGGGACCGATAGGGCTGCTCTGTCTGAAGATGGCGAAACTGAGCGGTGCAGGCCATGTGGTGGTGGCGGGACTTCCCGCCGATCAACATCGTTTCGAAGTAGCGCGAGCATTAGGAGCCGACATGACGCTCGACGGCGGAGTCATTGACTACGTTGCGAGTCTCGGCGACGGACTGGGCGTCGATGTAGTCATCGATGCGGCAGGAGCTTCCGCGACGCTTCAGATCGCCTTGCAGGCGGTCCGGCCGGCTGGTCAGATCCTAAAAGTCGGGTGGGGACCCCAGCCTCTGCAGTTCAGTCTGGATCCGCTGGTTCAAAAGAACGTCGTTCTATCCGGCAGCTTTTCCCATAACTGGCCAATCTGGGAACGCGTGATTTCGATGATTGTTTCCGGTCAAATCGATCTGGACCCCGTGATCAGCCGTGTATGCGAATTGCCGCACTGGCATGAGTGCTTCGAGAAAATGCACGTGGGCGAGTATGTCAAGGCGGTGCTGACAACGTGAACAAGGTTTCGGCCTGGTTTGAACGCAAGTTCGAGTTTTCGTTTTCTGCAGAATTGCTGCCCAATCTGTCTGCACGGCTGCGCGGTACTCCGGCCAGGCTCGAAGAAACACTGCGCGGACATTCTCAGGACGTTCTCACAGCGAAACCAGAAGGGAAATGGTCGGCCCAGGAGCACGGCGGGCACTTGCTCGATTTGGAACCTCTGTGGATGTCGCGAGTCGAAGATTTCGTGACGGGAAGTGATCAACTCACCGTCGCGGATTTGACCAATCGAAAAACGGAAGAAGCGAACCACAATGCGCGTCCTCTGGATGAGATCCTGGCTGAATTTCGGTCGCAAAGAGGGAAGCTGCTTAGCCGGGTGGCCGAACTCGACCCGTCACTCTACGCGCAAGCAATCCCACACCCTCGCCTGAAAACGCCGATGCGGTTACTGGATCATCTGTATTTTGCCGCCGAGCACGATGATCATCATCTCGCGCGCATGTGGGAATTGATAAACGCCAGGCCATAGCGTTTAGCTAAGCATCGAGACGGCCCTCTCCGTACGGAAACCGGATCCCGGAACTGTTCGCGAAATTCGATGGGGAGCCTTGATGGACGATCAACCGATTGCCCACCTCAACTGGATCAATCCTAAAGAGGCGCCTGTCATCAGGAGGCCTACCAGCATAACTGCCGTCGCCGAAGCGATGGAAAGCGATCGCAAGAGCCCCTGATTCGCGGTTCGCTTTCGTTCCGGGATCAGCCGCTTGGCATAGAGCACCAGGATACCGATGCCCATCAGGACGGCGGCAAGGCCAAGGCTAAACGCAACCAGCAGCAGTAATCCAAGCCCGACCCGGCCAAGAGCAATGGCGCCCAGCAGCAGAATTAGCGCCGACTCACAGGGAACGAGTCCTCCGCTGGCTCCGAGTGCAACTAATCCCGCCCAAGAGATCTCATCCGGCATGTGCGTGTGCGTATGGCCGTGATGGTGGTGATGGTCGTGGTCATGGTGAGTGTGCGGATGGGGATGATGGTGAGTCTGAGCGTGGCTTGCCGCAGATTTCGACGGGGCGAGCCGCTTCCGCAGCATCCACGCCCCTAGCAGGACAATACAGACACCGGAGACCACGCCTAGCGACCGCGTGATCTTTTCGGGAACGACATATTGAAACAGAAACAGGGTCGCGAGCCCCAGCGCAAACACAGCGATCGTATGCGTGAACGTCACCATGGCGCCAAGAAACGCGGCGTGCTTTAGAGTGCCGCGCGCGCCGACCAGGTAAGCGGCAACAATGGTTTTGCCGTGCCCTGGAGTCAAGGCGTGTGCTCCTCCCAGCAGGAATGCCGCGCCAAGCGCGATGAGCAGCGTCCAGGGCGTCAGCTGAGTCTGGTGCAGGACACCGGAAAGAAAATCGCCGCGAACGACGGCACCGGGGGGAGCTGCCTGCCTGGTCATCAGAGCCGGGGATGTTGGCGCGGGTGCGCGGCTTGGCTGCGCTATCGGCGACACAACTGGTTCAACGTTGCCCGGCGGAATTCTGCGGTGTCCGTCAGCTGTGGGCGTCGCATTCAGCTTCCAACTCGCTACCGCTTTCAGGTCCTGGGGTGGCGCGGCAGTTGGGTCGGCCGGGTACTGCGTGAGAGTTTTGCTGACATCCTTGCTCGATTCGCTCGCGAGCTCAATCCGGACACCCGGACTTGACTCAATTACGATTTCCTTCCAACCCGCGCGCTCAGGGTAATTTTCATCTTCATACTCGAGATGCCTTCCTGCGCGGTTTATTCGTGCGATCGTTGTGACCCGGATAATGGGCAAATTTCCTGCTCCATCAGCGAGCACAACCTTCGTAGATGCTATTGTTGGCCGGGCGGTGTGGCCGTCGATCTGAATCGAGAGGTTATGAACCCACTCACGTGCTTGCTCCCCGGCTTTCTTGTGAATCTCCTCGGAAGGAGAATCACGGTCGAGCTCCCAGGTGCGAAGCAGTTCGAAGGTCGGAATCTCAGCGAGATCGAGCGCGTATTCGAGCTTCACATCACTTTCGCTGATCACAAACTTCGCGTAATGGCTTACGCTGAAGTTCCCCATGGGAT
>JAFAUR010001095.1 GCA_019243205.1 Acidobacteriaceae bacterium
CGTGAGAACCTCCGAATCCAAGGCCTCGGTGACAGCGCTACGCGGTACTTCCGCGACAAGCTCGCGATGCGTATGCGAGCGCGTGAAAATGACATACCGGTTCCTCCCTTCACCGCGACCATCAACTATCACGACATCACAAACTTCGTCGACAGCGTACCCGGCCCGTGGCTTCTGAAGCCACGTCTTATGGCGGGAGCCATCGGTATCAAGAAATACGATCAGCGCCACGACGTTTGGGATCGCATTCACACCCTGGGCGACGATCAAATCAACTTCGTACTAGAACTTTTCGTGCCTGGCGACATCTTCCATGTCGACTCGATCTGGTTCCGTGGCGAGATGACATTTGCCGTCACCAGTGGATACGGTACGCCGCCGCTGGAAGTCACGCATGGCGGCGGAATTTTCACGACGCGGCTCCTGGAGCGCGATGCGGATCTGGACCGCCGCCTGCGAGAGCTAAACCGGAAGGTCCTGACCGCTTTCGAACTTCGTAATGGCGTCTCCCACACAGAGTTCATCCGCTCTCACGCGGACGGCTCGTTATACTTTCTCGAGACCTCGGCACGGGTCGGAGGCGCGCATATCTCCGACCTGATCGAAGCCGGCACCGGCATTAACCTTTGGGCCGAATGGGCGAAGGTCGAGATTGCCGAGTCGAAAAATATCCCGTACTTGCCTCCCGCGTCGTCTAATGACTATGCCGGACTGCTCGTGTCACTGGCGCGCCAGGAATGGCCGGACACGAGCAGCTTCAAAGAGCCCGAAGTAGTATGGAAGCTTCACAAGCGTCACCATGTCGGGCTCATCGTGAAATCGCCAGACAAGCAAAGAGTTGAGCACTTACTAGGTACCTATTGTGAAGTTATTCGTAATGAGTACCACGCTTTCGCACCCCCAAGAGAGTCGGTTCGTGAGTAAACTTTCTTCACATTTCCCTGTTGCCGAGACATTGCACACCAGTGTTAGGCTGAATCGAATGCGCCCGTTCAAATTAGCTGGCACTGCCACCGGCGCAGCTCTAGGTGCCCTGTCCGCACTCGCTGCTTACGGCAGTGTTTCCAAGTCGTCCCAGCTTTTTGGCCCATCCGTCTATCGCGGTTCTGGCACCCGTCGAGCCCTCGCCCTCACTTTCGATGACGGCCCCACGGAAGGCACACTCCCGATACTCGAGTATTTGGCCAAGCAAAATGTCTGGGCAACTTTCTTCCAATGCGGCATGAATGTTCGTAGATACCCGCACATCGCCCGCGAAGTTGTCGCAGCCGGTCATGAATTAGGCAATCACTCCTACTCTCATCCCAAGCTGCCGTTCAAGTCTCCCGAATTCATTGAACGCGAGTTCGCCGAGACGCAAGACATTATCGGCGACGAGACAGGCTTGACACCGATGCTCCTCCGTCCGCCCTATGGTTTTCGTTGGGTGGGCCTCCGTGAGGTGCAACACAAGCTGGCTCTCCTCGGAGTCATGTGGACCGTGATCGGAAACGACTGGCGTTGGCCTGCGCGCCGCATAGCTAACCACGTCGTTCAACATACCTCGCCTGGTGGCATCATCTGCATGCATGACGGACGCGGCGTGCAACCCAGACCTGACACCAGCGCAAGCCTTCAGGCCTTGAAGCTCATCGTCCCTCGCCTCCAGGACCAGGGCTTTCGCTTCGAGGTTGTCAGCGATCTGATGCGCGACTGATTTTCCACTCACTCGGTCCGATACGCTGAGAGCAGGGATTCAGATTGCCGACTCCGAGTGTCCACAAAAAGGGCAAACTGTACCTGCTAGGCGCCGGTCCAGGTGATCCCGAACTACTTACGCTCAAGGCAGCTCGGGTCTTGAAGGCCTGCGATGTCGTCCTTTACGACCGTCTCGTTAGCCCCGAGGTGCTTCGTTACGCTCGCCGCGGTGCCGCACTCATCTATGTAGGCAAGCATGAAGGCGAACAGGAGCAAACCCAGCAGGCAATTTTCGAGTTGATCGTTCGATACGCGGGTGAAGGGAAATCGGTGGTTCGCCTGAAGGGCGGAGATCCACTCGTCTTTGGGCGTGGCGCGGAAGAATGGATTCGGGCACTCGAACACGGGATTGAAACCGAACTTGTGCCGGGCATCAGTTCCGCCTTGGCCGTGCCCGCTCTCGCCGGCATTCCCCTGACACATCGCCGCGTGTCCCGTAGCTTTGCTGTCATCACGGGACACCAGCGGCAGGACGTAGATTGGCGACAATACGCTTTGATTGACACCCTCGTGATCCTGATGGGTATAAAAAACCGGGTCGCAATCGCGAACGGGCTTATTCGCGGCGGGCGTCGTCCAGAAGAGCCCGTCGCTTTCGTGCAGCGTGGAACCACCGCTTCTGAGGCTGTCTTGGAAGCTACGCTCGAGGACATCGCAACGGATCGCACCCATCCTCAGCGCCCAGCCATATTAGTAGTGGGTGAGGTGGTGCGGCTTCGTCAGCAGCTTATCTCAGCACCTGCGAGATCGGAACAGTGTCACGGCGAGACGTGATTCGGGCAACCTGCCGGATTCAATGATTCTGATAGCGTTCTGAACCGTCTCCGCACGGCAGCAATGCTGCAGATTACGGAACCTGAAGTATCTCAACCCGTGCTAGCAGAACCGGCGCCATCATCCGGTGCGGGCCTATTTGCGTATGTCAGTGCCGCTTCCCGTACCAGCAACCCCATCTTTGGGTGCGAAGGCTCCATGGACGGAGAAAGACCACAGGCTCTGAGCGACTCACTGCAGGTTGGTCCGATGGACCCGAGAAACACGTTCCGAAGCGCGCGAAGCGCTTCCTCCCGACGGCCCTCGGCCTGTGCGAAGTCAAGGAACTGTTCAATCTGGACCCCTGTTGTGAACAGAGCAGCCTGAAACTCCCCGGCCGCCAAGCCGTTCAGCGCTTGCTCTAGCGGCCGCGTGTCGGGTGGCAGCGCCCACTGGTATACCGGAACGGATGTAACGGTTCGGCCTTGCCCTGACAATCCGTTCAGAAGGTCACGATTCGGCCGTCCATACTCCTGTACCGCAACTACTCTCTCAGGACGGTTCTCAACGGCAGCGAGTAACTCACGCCAGGTGTTAGGTTCCGGGACATGCACCGCAACCGGCACATTCCACTCCCGCATGACCGACGACGGCTTGGGGCCCCTCACGACTACGGCTGTCCTCCGCAATGCAGCCCGTAAAGCCTCCTCCCCGTCACGCAACCCAATAGCTCGACCGAGAACCTTCGCTCCGACGCCGGTCAAAAAGATCACCATTCCGAATTCGTCGCGGTACAGCCGGTCAGCGAAAGCCAGCGCTTCCGGGTTTTCCTCGATTGGGACCTCGATCAATGCGGGCGCGACGAAAGGCTCACCGCCATTGATCCGGATCAGTTCCGCAATCTCATTCGCCCGGCGGCTTTCGAAAGCGAGCACCCTGCATCGGTTGAAAGACATCCTGAGGTCCTAAATCTAAGCTACGATGCTGAATCCGCTGCTACCATACAAAAGACTCCTAGTCGCAGCTCGAGGTAAAAGTATGAGTAAGCGCCCGATCCCCCCGGCCCTTCTCGCGGCATTGCTGTCCTTTCCTGGTCACGCGCAGACCACGGATCCAAACCCAGCGCACTCGCCTGACGTGTTCCTGGATAATCATCGGCCTCCAAACCAGAAAAAGGGTAAAGAGCCGACCACGCGCAACGTCTCCGGTAAGGTCACCGATGAAAACGGCCAGCCGCTCGAAGGTGCCCTCGTTACGCTAACCGATACGAAGTCCAATGCTAAGACGACTTTCTTTACGAAAAAGGACGGGCACTACAGCTTCGGAGATCTGAGCTTCGACATCGATTATCAGCTCCAGGCGAAATACAAGAATCAGGTCAGTGAGTCTCGCAAACTCAGCCAGTACGATCACACTGTCAACGTGGTCCGTATCCTGCAGGTCGGATCCCTGGACGATAACGGCGGCACGGCCGAAGCCCGGGACAAAAGCTCTAAAAAATAAGGCCCGCGGCCGATTGTCTTCATTCCTCGAACCGTCGATGGTATAGTCGAAGAGTCTTTGCAACGTCCTCGCCCCGGGTGCCTTCTGGCCGTCCTTCCTTTCCTATCCACTTCCCGGTCCGGTTCCTAGTGCAGCCTTCACAGAGACTATTTCCATTTCAAGTAGGTATTCAGTGACAAACATCTTTGTTGGAAATCTCAGTTTCCAGACCACCCAAGACGATCTCCTCGCCACCTTCTCACAGTTCGGCAACGTCGAGCGCGTCAACATTGTTACAGATCGGGACAGCGGCCAATCACGCGGTTTCGCTTTTGTCGAAATGACGGACCGGCGGGATGCTGAGAACGCGATTTCCCAGCTCAACGGTTCCGAGTTGAACGGACGTGCCATGAACGTGAACGAAGCTCGCCCCAAACCGCAAGGCGGTTCCGGATTCGGAAATCGCGGTCCAAACCGTCGCGGAGGCGGTGGCGGAGCTGGTCGCGGCCCACGCTGGTAAAACTCTCGATCGCTTTCTTTTCAGATTCCAGGGCCAGTGGTGCGCCTGTGTCCCGGAACCGCCCCATTCGGCGAAGAAATACTGCTTTCGCGCACCAATCTAATCATCGGAACGATTGACATTGAGATCACAATTGCCGGAGCCCAAGTGAGCGCAGATATAGCAGCCATTGATGCAAATCAAAAACTAAATAAGACCACAACGTTTGTTCTTATCGTGGTCCATCTCGGCGCCGCCGCGGCGCTGTTTCGTTTTAGTTGGACAAGCCTTCTTGTCGCCATCTTTCTTTATTGGTTGACAGTCGATCTCGGCATCAGCCTCGGATATCACCGCCTCCACACACACCGCTCTTACAGGGTCGCTCGCTGGCTCGAGTATGCGTTTGCTGTCTGCGGAGCTCTCACTCTCGAAGGCGGCCCCATCTTCTGGGTGGCCACACACCGTTTGCATCATCAGCTCTCAGACAAAGAAGGGGATCCGCATAGCCCGCGTGATGGAGCCTGGTGGGCGCATGTCGGCTGGATTCTCGTCGGAGAAGCAAAGCACAATAACACCCGCTTGATGTCAAAGTACGCTCCTGACCTCGCGAAGCACCGCTTTTACGTCTGGCTGAACAACAATCACTGGGTTCCTATCGTTATCCTCAGCGTTCTGCTTTTCATTCTTGGCGGATGGTCGCTTTTTCTGTGGGGCTCTTGCGTCCGGATTGTCGTTGGTCTACACGCCACCTGGCTGGTGAATTCCGCCACGCACATGTGGGGCTCGCGCAGATTCGCCACTCGTGATGATTCCCGCAACAACTGGTGGGTCGCTCTCCTCACATTTGGTGAGGGCTGGCATAATAACCACCATGCTCATCCCACCTCGGCTCGCCACGGTTTAAGGTGGTACGAGTTCGATCCCTCCTGGATCCAGATCCGGCTGCTCGAGATGCTTGGCATCGCAACTTGCGTTCGCCGCGTCCGAACGGACGATTCGCCTGAGCGCGCGGTCGCGTAATCAGGCCACCATCCAGCGCCGGAGCGTCGCCACGCTCCGGTTCCGTCCCAAATCCGGGTCGATTGTCAGTTCGAGAACACGAACATCGTCCAGTTCCACCGCATAGTCCTCGACTTCGCGCGTCGCACCTTGCGGGCTGAAGTTCCACCTCTGCCGCACCACCTCACGCTCCACCGCGGATCCGCCTTGCGAACACTTAAGAGAAAATTCTTGAGTCCGCTCTTGTTCAGTCTCAGTGAACTCCAGGTGAACGCGCCGAATGGACTGGGGCCGGTGAAAGACTAACCGCAGCGTTTGCGGGCCGGGGCCGGACGCCTTCCAACCTTCGGCGGTACCCGAAAACGCTCGTTCCACTGGATCTGAAGCTGACTCGGACGTCAACTCGATTCCTGCCAATTCCGACAGATCCAGCCACTGTCCCACGTTTTCACGAACCGCTGCTGTCGGGTTCCCGATCAACGTTTTCTGCATACTGGTGAGACTCGCCCTCACCTTCTACGGCTTCTGCTTTTCGAGATGTTTGAAGAAGCCAAGATCCGTGTCCTTCAGAAGTTTCGTGATGTACAGGATCTGGCCGTAGTGCATCGCGAAATGCTCTGTCACATGGAAGATTGCCTCGAGCCCGGTTACGTTTTCGTACTTCTGAATCGTATAAGTTCGTAAGAGATCATCCGGTTGAATCCCCTGCAGAAGCGAATCGATTTCCGTCAGCGTCCGGTCCAGATTGCGCTGTAGCGCGTCTTTATTCAGACCGCCTCGTTCTGAAAATTCAGCATCGCGGTCCCGGCGGTCAGGCTGCTGACCGATCGAGCATATGATCCATTGGCGAAGATTTCCATTCAGGTGCAACAGTAAATTGCCGATGCTGTTGCTTTTGTCGTTTGGACGCCACCAGATCTGCTCTTCCGTCAGACCCTGCAGGCACGTGACGACTCGCGGCCAGAATTCGCCCCTCAATTTTCTGCGAGATAACTCCAGGAAGCCGGTCGCAAGGTTCGTTTTTGTGTCCATAATCGCTGTTTGTATCCTAAACGATTTATGCAGCCATAAACTATTAATGCTCCTTTTACACTCATTTGCATTTCTGACTAATCCCGGCCATATGGACGGCACCTGATCCTCAGCTAATCCCTATGATCGATTCCATCCGGAATCGAGCTAGATCTAGTACTGTTGTTTCTCCTCACCTGAACGACCGACGCTGCCCAGCGCACCAACTTCAACGGTAGTCAGAAATCTACGCGCCGCCGGCGCCACCGATAAAACCGGTTGTCAGTCATTGTTTGTCGTGAATCAGTGTTTTTTTTCGGCTATGCAGGGCTAACACTGACTTTATGGTATTGAGTTCCAGTACTTATTCCTTCCTCGTTTCACGGAAATTTGCTCAGCTGCTGATGTAAAACAAACCGGAATAGGCGATACTAATCCCACGGTTTTATGAACGATGCACGGGCATAGTGCAGCTGCGCGGTTCCAATGCCGCCAGGCAGAGTTGTGTCCTCTCGATCGCGTCACTCTGCCGCTACAATCCACAGCACAAAAATGCGGATCGGATTCACTGCGGGGAGGCGCGAGCGCCTCAGCCTCTCTCCATCATGTATCTCCATTACAACGGATTTGACGCCTACTCAGCGCGTGAGTTTTTCGGCGCTCAGCTCTATTCCAACGGTTCCCTCATCGCGCAGTCACCCATAAGCTTCGCGAGCGGCGATTTCTCGTCAGGCGCGCATGAGCCCGGAACTTCGAGTACGCGATATTCATCGATCAGCCCGCCCTCGATTCAGTCACTTTGTCTGACTGATTTGGCGTATCGGAGAACGACCAGGGCCAAGTACGGTTGATTTTACGTTTCTGAATCGGAGTTGTTTTGGATCACCCAGAAGCTTTGCGTTTTTGGTGGTCGGATCTTGAAAGCACAGAGGTGCTTCGGAAAGAGGAAATCTTGAGGTACTCATCGCTTCTGTCGACTTTTGAGTGCTGCCCGTCAACGATTAAAAGAAATCTGCTTGCAATTACCTTCTGCTGTGTCATCGGCGTGACGGGCCTGTCAGCTCAATACCTCAACGTCACGGAAGGACCGGCTATCCGTTATAACGATACCGGATACCCGTTTCTTTCCGGGTCATACACGGGCCGCTGGGATAACGGAGACACGCACGCATCGGCTTGGATGGACGACGGCTTCGAACTCATCACGTACAACGATGGAACCATGCCCATTCCGGTAACTATTACCGGTATAGCCCCGGTCGCGCCTTTCTATTCGAACATTGGCCTCACTTCCATGTTTCAGGGCGGTGCTTACTTCTCGCTTTCTGGCGTAAATCGTATGGCAGATTACGGCGTCAGTTCTCAGACCAATTTCCCTTCGTCCTGGACGGACGACCGCACCTGGAAAACCAGCGGTATTGCGCCTTATAGCGGCTGCGTCTACCTGACAGTTCAGCGTCAGGAAGACTACGACACTCTGCCTGGAGGCGGAGTCACCTACTCCGTTAATAACGGCTTTAGAAACGGCAGTTCCAGTATTGTCAAGAGTTGCGATCATGGGGCAACTTGGGCCAACTTCTGGAACAACAGCCCTTCGCCCGACGGCAATGCCCCGCCGGGGAATCATCAGATGTGGCGTGTTGGCGTGCGATGGTACGCCAACACCAGTCACTCCGCAGGTGATTACGTGCTTGATACGCATGGCCACAACCAGGTGGCGAACAATACAGGAGTAACCGGGCCTTCCACACCATCTTGGAATGCTGCGCCCGCAGGTCTAACATCGGACGGCAGCATCACGTGGACCGATGCGGGACCCGCAATCGCTGGCTTTGTGCCCGTCACATACTGTCAGGACAATTCACGGTCGTGCCCCCCCGGTGCGGATAACTTCGCCGACGGTCCTTATCTGTATCTCACAGCCATAGGAGCTGGAGACACCGGCTATGGATCGTATACAAATTACTATTTGGCGCGTGTATCAAAAAGTGATTTCCCTTCGCTTGACGTCTCTAAATATCAGTATTGGATAGGGTCGCCTGGGGCCGATATATTTGCATCCGGCAATTGGGGCAACTCGATGGTTGGCGCTCAGCCGATTCTCAATGTCACCGGGATGCGATCGCAAGTGTATTACCTGCCCGGCGTAAATCAGTACGTGCTTATCAACGATACAGCCCATGGCACGTTCGAGTTCTGGATTGCCTCGACGCTAACCGGACCTTGGGTCAAGACCGGCTACACGGTCACCAGTCAGGATTTTGCAGAGTTCCCCTCAATCCTGATGAGCACGGTCTATGTTCCCCTCGCGAGCCCGCCGCAAGTCACGTTCATGATAGAGTACACGGGTTGCGCTGCCAGTGATGGCGGCGAGCAGGATTATCCGCTCGATCACCGCTATTCCAGTACATTCAAGACGATTACTCTCTCCGAAAGTCCTTTCTCTGCAGTTACTGCTGCAGCCGCATCTTTCGGGGATAGTGTTCCGAAGGCTGGCCTTGTTGCTGATCTGGCGTTCCTGCCCGAGTTGGGCAACACCATCACGGATTATAGCGGCGCGGGACACACAGCGACAGCCAGTTACACTGGGACTCCCAATGCGGGATCGAACTACTCGACCGGTGGAGTCTGGTTTAACGCTTACAATCCCGGCAACGATTCGATTACCGGCAGCTATACCGTAACCGTGCCGGCCCAGGTTACCGGTCCCTTCACTCTCTATGTTACTTACAGGAAGCTGCAACAGCCACAAAACAATGAATGCATTGTTTCCGGCACTCAGATCTCCATATGTCGCAACGGCACAAATCATGATGACTGGTTGATAACGGTAAATGGTGCTACTACGGAATGGAGCGATGGCTCAGTGTATAACGGCCAATACCACAACACAGGTTGGGATGGCTCGTGGAACACGTTCATCATCAACTACACCGGCGTCGACGTCTACACTTACAATCAATACACGCTTTTCGCAGGACCATACCCCGTTGTGCCTCTTAGCGGTGGTCTCGCCGGCTCAAATCTTGTTCTCGGCGGAAATAACTTTTCGGGTGAAATTGCCCGATTTCTCTTATACAGCCGCTCGATGGATTCCCTCGAAATGTTCAGCACAATCGACTCCATCCGGAGCGACCTGGCGAACCGAAACATTTACTTATCGCGCCCTGTCCGACCTGGTGAAGCCGTACTTGATTCGCAAGGAGTTCCAATCGGTGCATGGAGCGTCCGAAAGGTCCTTTCCAATTGGAATGGCCCGCTAATGAGGGTCGCTAATCTCTCCTCTGGAGCTTCCCTGGACATCTCGGCCGATGCTTACGGCAACCTCGACCCGCTTAAGATTAGCAGCTTTTGTGGCTATCTGCCCAACAACTGTTCACCTTACTTGCTATACGACCAAACCGGCAAGGGAAACACACTGGCTGCCAACTTTTCGTTCGGACATAATCCCATCCTGACAACATGTGGGTCAACGGGTGCCTTTTGTATTTACGACGACGGGTCCGGCGCATTTACTACTCAGCCGAACTTTTTCTTCTACGGCTTTACCGGCGGGGTTAGTGCCGTGATGGCTGTTGATCAAGCAAACAGCACACCGAACAGTACCTTCATTAGTCTCATCGATGGTGTCGCGGATCCGAGTGCCACGCCCGCACTCTTAGCGGCGGTACAAGGCGATGGCTCGAACGGGATCATTTCATGGCAACGCGGAGGCCAGTCCCCATTCGGGATTGGTATCTCAAACAAGACGCTCTTCACGGTATTCTCCTGGTTTGATTCGTATCGAGAACACTTCATCCTGGACAACGGATCGCCGCCGGACTCAACTATCTCATCTTCGCCGACGCAAGTGCGATTTCAAGCGTATGGATTCCAGGTTGGAAGCGGAAGGAACTTATCAACGGCTTCCGCCGCCGCCGGTTATTTCTCGGAAGTGTTTCTTTGGGACCAATCGCTTTCGGCCGGCCACGTCCGCGAGATAGGACGAAGCGAATCAGCATATTTCGGAACACCTTAAACCAACTGCCAACAACCGGTACTTCCGTACCTGGTATCGCTCTTTCACGACCCAGTTGCTGTTTAAGACGTTACGTCTATACTGCGAAGCAATGAAAGCTCTCATTGGCCTCTTTCTGCGAATTTCCACCTTCACCCTACTCATGACCGGAGCGTCGGTCGCCAGCGTCACTTACTCCGTCAACGAGAATTACGACAATGGACCCTTTGACATCAACCACCCTCTTGATCACATAGCTTTCGAGGCATCCGGCTCCGCCAGTACATCCGATTTCCTCTCGGATGGCAGCTACGTGCTTGCAGCTACCGGAAGCGGTGGTGGGACAGTTGACGGGGGCGTATACGGCTACCGTGTGTCCTATATGTACCTCGATGTTTCGGACGGCGGCAGCCTGCTCCGGCCCGGCTTTGAGGACGTGCCCGACAGGCTATCCCACTTACGGGCAGTGCACGACATCTATGCAGCTGGAGAGTTTCGGCGGCGGGATATCGTTTCACATCACCCCAAACCAGCCGCGTGGTTACAGCACGGCTGCTGTTCCCGCTGACGTAGCGGGAATCTCCGGTTCGAGCACGTTGACCGTTACCGATTTCGATGCCACGCCGGAGACATCAACATTCGCCATGGCGGTCGTTGCGTCGATAGCTGCACTTTTCTGGTCGCGCAAAACGCGGCAGAGGAATTTATGGTCGCAAGAAATCGAGGGAATTGGTGCCGGCGGCAGGAGTTGAACCTGCGACCTACGGATTATGAGACCGTCGCTCTAACCACCTGAGCTACACCGGCAACAAGCCGTATTTTAGCGCAGCCGGCTATCGCAGCACTACGCGTGCCAAGCCGGCATTCCCGGCAGAATCGTAGACCCGAAACACCAACAGATGCTCGCCCGGACGTAGTTTGTCGAGGTGAAGATGGAATCGCTCATGCGGAGAGTCCGTGATCCCGTCCGCGGCTTCCACGGGGAGCCACGATCCTGCATCGAGCGAATACTGGCACAGACGCAAGGGGCTCGTCTTGTCGCTAGCCTCTACATCGATATCGAGCACCGATCCATCTCTGCTTGGAACACCTAGGCTAACAAGTGGGGGAGAGTTGTCGATTAGGACGGGAGTCGAGGTGAGCTCGGCCGTGCGGGCAAACTCGGCAGCATTCGAGGGTGCATCGGAAGCGATGACACGAAAGAAATAACGGCCATCCGCGAAGACGTCTGGATCCAGGAGCAGCGTGTTCTCCGTCATGTGACTGCGGATGAGTTGCCATTCGTGCTCATCCTCGGCGCGGAAATAAAGCGAGTACACGAGCTTGTCTCCGTCTGGGTCGTCGGCTTGCCAGGAGATCTGCGTCTGAGTTGTCTGCAGGCGCGAAACGGTTTGCGGCGCGTTAGGCGATGCAGATGTCGCTGGTGAGGCAGGGTCACTCCCTGTGTCGGTCACCGTAACCGAATACGCAGACGAGCTTGCAGAGGCCCCTGCGGCAGCTTTCGCACTATTGGTTCCAAGAATAGACGTTACGCTGATGCTGCGGATTTGTGGCGGGCCGTTCTGCGGCAGATACGGAACATCGACGTTGCTGAGTTCGGCGCTGCTGCCGGACGCCCACTCAGCCCGCCACTGGATGAAGCGAGCTTGCGGGCTGGTAATGAGCGATATGCCCGACTGCGTTACCGGCGCAGACCATGGGCTCCAAGTCTTGTCCGGTCGGGTGGAATTGCCGGTTCGCGTTTGGAACGTAATGCCCGGTCCCGAACTGCGCCACTGCAGATGGCCCCATCGGGCAACGCTGGTCGCGTCGTGAACCTGCGACTCGTACCAGCCGGGCCCCGCTCCGTCCGCGGTGAACGCGTATAGTCGTGCGGGGTTGCTCAAAGCAGCGTAAAGAAGCGAGTCCGTTTTGTACAGCCGGGTGGTCTCGCCATCGCCTGGCTCGGCCAACAGGGTGGCCTTCGTTCCCGCAAGCCGGTAGATACGGCCATGATCGTCAGTTGAGAAGATCAGGGAGTCGCCATCCAGCAGGAGGTCATAAACGTTGTCCTCCTTTGAACTCCTCAGCGTTTCCACTGTGCCACTGGGATCGATACGGTAGATGGCCGAGCGCTCCACTCCGGCGATTTCTACTACCGTTGCCGCAGCACTATTTTGGGTAGCGGCTCCGGTAGCTGTTCGAGTAGTGTCCCCGGAGGGTTTGACGGTCGGGGTTTCGGCGTCGGCACGAACTCCGCCTTGCTTCGCTTCGGTTACGGTGATGACCGTCGGGTTCGTCGCGACGATTGCGCCTCCGGAACTAGCAGTCGGCGTGACCGAATTGGCGGGCACGCGCGTAGATACTGCGCCACCCATGCCAACCGCATAGATGCATCCGTCCGGCGCCGGGATTATTGACCGGATTTCGGGGAGAGTGGAGTCGAAGAGGACCGTCCCTTTTCCCGCTGAAGAGATGTCGTACAGAAGCCCATTGGGATCGGTGCCTGCATACAGATGACGATTAGGGCCGAATGCCAGCGCAGTGACGTTGGCCTGGCCGGTCTCGTAGTAGATGTCGGACTTGCCGTCGGGCGCCACGCGGTAGACACGGCCGTTTTCGCCGCTAGCAACATAGAGGTATCCGTCCGGCCCAATTTTGATAGCCCAGATATACTTCCCTGGCGAGTGCCAGATTTCCGCCGCCTTGCCGTTCATTACGCGATAGATGCCGCCGTTTGGGGACGTTCCGGCGTAAAGTGATCCGTCGGGCGCCAGCGATAGCGCGAACACCTCCGTTTCTTCGGCTGTCCAGAACGGCTCGGCCTTGCCGTTTGGGGAAATGCGGAACACCTTGCCGGTATGCCCGGTGGCAGCAAAGATGGAACCATCAGGCGCGACCGCCATGCTCCAAAGGGCCGGCTGGTTCAGATTCACGTTGAAGCGAACTGCCGGTCCAGGTGAAAGGGTCCCGTCCCCCGTGAGTTGGAGACCAAAGGATCGTCCCTTGATGAAATTGTCGAATCCCGAGATTTCCCACGCAGTGCTGGTCGCTGCCCACAACCACCCAGTTGAGACAGCGAGCGCGCCTAAGACCACAACGCCGCGCAGACGGGTCACTCTTTCACTTCCACCTGGATCGTCTTGGCGCCGCTGACCACGTAACCAGATATTGACATCTTGAGTTCAGCGATTTCTGAGCCTCGCGTAGCGGTCAATGTTGCGTTGCTATTCGCCGAAGACGACGTATCCGCAAGGATCAGCATTGCGGACGGCGGAGGATCGGTGAGGTCCCCACCGGGAAGCGGGCCGGAGATGGTGAAGGCAGGTTCCTGGCGCCACACTCGAAGATAGACCGCGTCCGTATTCCGGTACGCGTTGACCACTTGGACGAGCTGCTGGGGAGTGCGCAGGCTGGACTGAGACAGTCCGGCGAAATCTATAGCGTTCAGACTTAGCGCGTCGGCCACACTGAAGTTCAAAAAACCTGTAGGCGCTCCAATGGGAATGCGGTATGAGGCAGAACGAGTCAGTTCGAATCCGTTTTCACCCTGTAATAGCGCAGTTATTTCGACAGTTTCACCAGGCCGGGCAACCGAAGGTGATGCCCAGGCTTGGGCGATCCGGAGCTGACGCTTGGTTTCGACTGGTTCCAATGAAAAGGAGATGTCCTTTATGTGCAGATCCGAGAACCCGGCTCCCAGGAGAAAACCTAGGTAAACGACCGCGTTGCCGGAAACTTGCTGCAACAGGCCGCTATCGGAAACAAAAATATCCGCGATCCGAAGCGGCGGAACAGTGCCGTCAAAAGAGACCTCTCCGTGCAGCCGAAGGCTGGCCGCTCCGATTGATCTCTCCGTCGCATCGAGCGCCGAGAAGAGAGCAGTTTGCGTGACAAAGGGCGTCAGCAGACGGTCGTTCACTACCTGGAAGTGATAGTCGTGCCTGCCGGTCTCGCTCGAATGGACGGAAATGGAAAGAGGTATCGTGTGGGCCGCGCGGCCGATCTGGCCGGCGATGGCGGTATTGCGATCGCTGACCACAGTACCTACCCATTCGCGAGCGGCCGAGAGCTTAAACGAGGTGTTTAGTGACGGAACGACGGCAAGCACGTCGGATCTGGCAAAGGGGAGATCGGTAGAGCCGCCGTCAAGGAATCGATGCCCGAATGCGTAAACGTGGCCACCATCGACGTAGGTAACAGTGCCGTCCGCGCTGATCGACATGTCGCCGCTCAGCAGTTGCACGCTGATCATGGAGCCCGGAAGTACGGTACCAGACAAAGCCTGAGATTTTGGCGTGCCGGCGCCCACTCCCTGCTGAGGATAAAGGCCCATCTTTTGAAACTCGGGAGCGAAGGTTTCAAGCGTGCGGGAGGTGAAGCCTCCGAAAGTGAGCGGTGTCAGTATCTCGCTCAGTTGTCCGAAGGAGCGTTCCTCCGAAGCTTTCTCGACAGGCGACGCCGGCGTCGCGCCGCCGAATTCCAGAGTCCTAGTGCTGTTCTTTGCGAAGGTCGAGGGTCCGGGAGTGAACCGGGCACCAGCGATCATCTGTTCGATCGGCTGAATGCCGGCGATCGGTTCCTTGGAAAAGGGGAACCCGAGGGCAACTGCTCCAACGAGTTTGCCGTCTATATATACCGGGCTGCCACTCATTCCTTGCATGATTCCGGTTTGGGCGAGCGGACCGCCGCTGAGTCTGGCGAGGATGATCGACTGTTTTGGTGTCAGATTCTCGAGGACTCCGAGGATCTCGACGTCGAAGTTTTCGATGCGATTCCCCTGGAAGACAGTACGGCCGATGCCGTGCTGCCCTGGCCGGACATCACGAAGGGGGAAGAATTGTTGGGCACTGAGTTGAGTGGGGAACGCGACACACCAGAGTGCGGCGCCAGCCCCCAAAAGGGCTCGGGAGAACCATTTGCACCTCGTATAATGGGACGCCTGACTCACATTAGTCATTGTTCCGCACACTGGTCGATAGACCTGCGCTGTGATTAAACTAAAGGGAACTTAAACCATGGTAACTGCGCCCGCGGCCCCGTCGAGCCAAGCACCGGCTCCCCCCGCCAAGTGGAATATCCCGCTGATTGCATGGTTTGGAGCCTTGCTCGTGGTCTGTTATGCCCCGATCTTATACCGGATGGGAGTGCAGTGGGCCACTGACGAAAACATGGGGCACGGGTTTTTCGTGCCGATAATCTCCGGTTACATCGTCTGGCAGAGACGGGACACGCTGTTAGGCACACCAACCAATCCAAACAAATGGGGGCTGGTAATGGTGATCTGGGCCGCCCTCCAGGCGCTCATAGCGACGCTCGGAGCCGAACTCTTTACCGCCCGCCTGTCCTTTTTAATCGCCCTCGTCGGGACCATTCTGTATTTGGGCGGAACCGAGTGGGTCAAGAAGCTTGCTTTCCCGCTGCTTCTGTTGTTGTTTATGATTCCGATTCCGTCGATCATCTATGCGCAATTAACTCTCCGGCTGCAAATGCTCGCGAGCCAGCTGGGCGAAGTCATGATCGGATGGATGGGAATACCCGTTCTCCGATCCGGCAACACTTTGCAACTTCCCAGTCAGACGCTTGACATTGCCGAGGCGTGTAGCGGAATTCGCTCACTCCTGTCGCTGGGATTTCTATCGCTTGTGTATGCGTACTTCACCGACAAACGTGTTTGGATGCGATGGGCTCTCCTCGTCGCTACTATTCCTATTGCAATCGGCGCGAACGGGGTCCGCGTAGCGGTGACCGGGTTGTTGTCGGAAATCAACACCAAATTCGCCCAGGGCGCGTATCACGAAATGGAAGGTTATATCGTGTTCGTAGTGGCACTTGCGGCGCTGATCATCACTCACCGAATGCTTGTTTTCGGTGCCAAGAAATTCGAGGACGCTTAGATCATGGCTAGCTCACGAATTGCCGGAAACGTTCGTATCCTCACGATCGTTTTGCTGGCGCAGGCATCGCTCTTCTACGGGTTCTCGCGGAAAGAAAAGGTTCCCACGCATCGTCCGCTGGCCGACTTTTCGATTCCGGGCACTAGCTGGAGCCTGGTGCAGGAACTGGAAATCGACAAGGAAACGGCGGAGATCTTGAAGGCAGACGACCTGACTTCGCGCATCTACCAGAACCGGAACACCGGCCAGGGCGCCACGTTGTTCGTTGCGTATTTCGATACCCAGCGTACTGGCAAGACTCCGCATTCTCCGAAGAATTGTCTTCCTGGTAGCGGCTGGACGCCCTCGCAAGCGGGTGCGGTTAACATCCCGGTTGCCGGCGAAGCGAAGCCGATCACCGTCAATCGCTACGTAGTCTCGCGTGGAGACAATCAGAGCGTCGTCCTCTACTGGTACCAGTCGCACAACCGAGTCGTCGCCAGCGAGTACAGCGCCAAAATCTACACAATCCTGGACGCCATTCGTTACAACCGCAGCGACACCGCCTTGGTTCGAGTTGTCGTGAATGTCGCAAATGGTGACGTCACGAGTGCGACGAAGACCGCCGAGTCGTTTGTGCAGGACTTCTTCGAGCCGCTGAAATCATACCTCCCGGCCTGATCGCTGCGCCCTGATTGCACCCGCTGAGGGCTGCCGAGTACGCGATATGATGCCGTCTAGTGAGAAACAACTACCTGTTTGCCGGCTGCCTCGCATTGGCGATTACTGCGCTCGCGGGGGTGCGGAGCATGGCGCCCTCTGCCCCGGCGGGCGCCGACCCATGGTGGAAGCACGCCGTCATCTACGAGATCTATCCGCGGAGTTTTCAGGATTCCAACGGCGACGGCATCGGTGATCTGAACGGAATTACCCGGAGGCTCGATTATCTTCAGGAGTTGGGAGTGGATGCGATTTGGATTGCACCCATTTATCCATCACCACAGGTGGATTTCGGTTACGACATCTCGGATTACGAGAACATCGACCCGAAGTACGGCACTTTGGCGGACTTCGATCGCTTACTCGCCGAAGCAACGAAGCGCAACATACGCGTCCTTATGGACGCGGTGATGAACCACACCTCCGATAAGCATCCGTGGTTCATCGAATCGGCAAGTTCGCGAACGAATCCGAAAGCCGATTGGTACATTTGGCGCAACGGGAAGGGACCCGGCAAGCCGCCGAACAACTGGCTGAGTACGTTCGGCCACTCGGCGTGGCAGTACAACCCGAAACGCGATCAATACTACTATCACTACTTCTACATCCAACAGCCCGACTTGAACTGGCGTAATTTCGAAGTCGAGACTGCAATGATTAACATGTTGCGTTTCTGGTTGGACAAGGGCGTCATTGGTTTCCGCTTGGACGCCGTTCCCACGTTGTTTGAGGATCCGACACTTCAGAACGAGGAGACGCTCGCAGGAAAGAACAAGTTCGGCGATCCCAACCAGGAAACGAAGCTGCAGGAGAACCTGCCCGAAGTTCATGGTGTGATCCGGCGTATGCGGGCCATGATCAATACGTACCCGGGAGATCGCGTATTGGTGGGGGAGACCTACCTGCCCAATGTGACCGAACTTGATAAGTGGTATGGCGGCGCCAAGCACGATGAACTGGAGCTGCCTATGGACATGCAGGTTGGCTTCGAACCGAAACTCGACGCCCACGAATTCCGGCAGCGGATCAATGATGCAGAGACGAAGATCCACGGCAATCAGCCGCTTTTTGTTTTCGACAACCACGACAATCCGCGAAGCGCGTTTCGCTATGGCGATGGCGTGCACAACACGGCCATCGACAAGATGCTCGCAGCGGTTTTGTTCACTACGCGATCAACCGCCTTGATGTATTACGGCGACGAGATCGAAATGCCGACTACACCGCCGACTAGCAAGGATCAGGTACGTGACCCGATAGGAATCACCGGGTGGCCGAAAGAGAAAGGTCGCGATGGTGAGCGGACGCCGATGCAATGGAACGCGTCCACTTCCGCGGGGTTCAGTACAAATCCGCGCACTTGGCTACCCGTAGCTCCCGATTACAAGCAGGTGAATGTGGAGAT
>JAFAUR010000050.1 GCA_019243205.1 Acidobacteriaceae bacterium
CGTATTGTTCACGATTCACGGGATGCGGGAACGACAACGATCCGGATAGCCGAACTGTCGAAGCTGCCCGTGGAACTACGATCCGGTGCAGTCGGTGCGCCGGAATCCTTCTCGATCAGTACACAAACTGGCGCATTGGGCCGCCAAAATCGAACGGTCGTTCTCGCCGGGGCGGACGTGCGAGGAACGATATATGCCGTGTATGAGTTCTCCGAAACTTATCTCGGCATCGATCCCATGTATTACTGGACCGATCACGAACCCCGGCGCCGCGCCTCTATCGAGCTTCCCGCGTCGCTTTCGCGCACGTTTCCCGCTCCCGTTTTCAAATATCGCGGCTTCTTCATCAACGACGAAGACCTCCTCACCGGTTGGGCGCCGGCGAAAGCAGATGAAAAGACCGGCATCTCCCTTGACGTCTGGAACAAGATCTACGAAACCATACTGCGCCTGAAAGGAAACATGGTCGCGCCAGGGACGTGGATTTTCCCCGATGACAGCCAGGTGAAGCTCGCCGCCAAGAGAGGTTTGATCGTCACGCAACACCACGCGATCCCTTTGGGACTCAACGTGGCGCGCTGGCCGCGAGATGTGCCTTACAACTACAGCACCCATCCCGAGATCCTCAAACGCGCCTGGCGAAACGCGGTGAAATCATACTTGCCGAATCAGGAGGTCCTCTGGTCGGTAGGGCTGCGCGGATTGTCGGATGTGACTTACGCGTCCATGGATCCGAGCGTCCAAAACAACAACAAAGCGTTAGGTCAACTGATCAGCAAGGCAATCGCCGACCAAATCGCGATTGTGAAGTCAGTGAGACCGGATGCAAAGTTTGTGACCAACCTGTGGCAGGAAGGCGCCAGGCTGGTGCAGCAGGGTGATCTCAAGATTCCTCCCGAGGTCGCAACCGTGTGGGCGGACGATGGTTACGGGTACGTGCAGGATGGAGGAAAAGTGACCGCCGGCCAAGGCATTTACGACCACGTAGCCATGATGAATGAGCGTGCCAATCAACTGACGGAGATGGTTCCGATAGAGCGCAGCTTTTCGGAAATGGGTCGTTATATACGAGCGGGTGCAACCGGTTACTTTCTAGTAAACACAAGCGACATTCGTCCCGTCGCGATGTCCACGAGAGCTGTTATGGAGGTCGCATGGAAGGGACTGCCTGGCGGAGCAGCGCCTGCCGACGAGTTCTATCGGAAGTGGTCGGCAGACGAGTTCGGCGAGGCCGCCGCGCCTAAGCTCTTGGAACTGTATAAGCAATACTTCAGCGCCCCGGCACACTTCGGTACACCCATTCATGAGTATGGCGACCAGCTTTATCACGCCGAAGCGCGACAGATGCTGCTGAGTTACATGACCGATGCGCCTCTCTATACGATTCCCGGGCAGGCGCCGAAATGGCAGGTTCCTCGGATCCTGCTGCCCGGCGCACCATCGAACCGGCCGACCGGTAAGGAGTGGCTTCGCGAAGCCATCCTCAAAGAGCTGAAGCAATGCGGCGATGCCCAGCCGCGATGGGATGCAGTCTGGAAAATGGCAACCGAAATCGAGCCGCTGATCCCAACCGAACGACGGCCGTTCTACCGCGCCCATATCTTGGCAATGGTGGCGATCAGTCGCGAGAGCAATCGCATTCTCTTCCTTGTCTCCAAGGCCATTGAAGATGCCGGAAATAAAGATATCCGCAAGGCGCATGAAGATCTAAGTAGTGCCTTGGCCGCATTCGATGCGGTCACCGAAGCCGAAACAGCTGCCGAGTACGGCAAATGGAAGAACTGGTATCGTGGCGATTGGCTCACCGGTATCTATCGAACGCGAGAACTCGTACAGATTATGAATAAGTTCCTCGACGACCCGCAAACTCACCTGGCCGCACCAGTACTCTGGGATAACTGGGAAGCGTATTACCACATCATGCACTACGAAGGTGACCGCTCCGCCGACGTCAATTAGTAAGTGTGATGATCAATTGTGCACCACTCGGCCGCTTTCCGTTCCCGTGTAGATGAACCCTGAGCAGCGCCTTGCATGATGTTCTGCTTAGGCGCTCATCGACATACGGGTTTGGTAATCCGCCGACTGGATTGCCCAATCAGTTCGTAGACAGTCGGGCATTTAAAGTGGCGCGATCACTGGTTGACATGAATGGAAAACAGAGTGTTCGATCCGCCTTTAGCACCGCAGAGGACGTAGCCGACGCCGCTACCAGTGCTGGAGCAGCTGAAATCGTCCTCAATGACGCCGCCGAGATTTGAGAATCCACTGGAATAATGGTTTGCGGGATTAATTCGAATGGTGAGCAACCCGCTAAACCCTTGCTTCGTACCACAGATCACTTGACCGGTTCCGTCATTTGGGCTAGCGCAACTCGGGTCGTCTTCGACACTTGCACCCAGATAAACGTGGCCGGTCGTATATCCGCTAGCGGGATCAAACCGGATGGCGTAGAGTGAGGCAGATCCTCCCTTAGTGGCGCAGATGACTTGGCCCGTTCCGTCATTGGGGCTCGCACAACTCGGGTTATCTTCGATGACACCCCCAAGATAAATGTGCCCTGACGAGTAACCCGTTGCCGGATTGAACCGGATTCCATAGAGCGCGCTCGGACCCCCTTTGTATGCACATGTAACCTGTCCTGTCCTGTCATTGGAGCTCGTGCAACTTGGTTGGCCTTCTATGAATCCACCCAGACCCACGTGGCCGGTGCTGTAGCCGGTTGCAGGATTGAAACGTATGCCATACAGAGCACTGGGACCTCCTTTAGTTGCACAGATGACCTGCCCACTTCCATCCTCGGGAGTGGCGCAACTCGGGTCGCCTTCGATGAAGCCACCGAGTGTCTGGTAGCCCGAATTGTATCCCGTGCCGGGATCGAATCGTATACCGTACAATGCATGATCGCCGCCTTTCACGGCGCAAATAATTTGGCCCGTTCCGTCGTTCGGACTAGCACAACTGGGGCTTCCCTGGACCATACCTCCGGGTGCGCCACCGAGCGCCTGGTAGCCCGTCGAAGCACCATTTGAAGATATACGGATGCCATAGAGTGTCACATTCGTTCCTTTGACCGCACAGATCATGTCGGTCTTCCCATCATTAGAACTTGCGCAGCTCGGATTACCTTCTATGGTTATCTGGGCCCGTGCTGCTGTCGATATTAGTAACTCGGCTCCTAAGATTATGAGCATAGGAACCGTAAATTGAGTTCGCATTGATCCTCCGAATCGTTCAGTAAATATTCTGGCGAGGTGGTATCAGCCGTTTTTCGCGTCATCGAGAGCGTCTGAGTCTGCCTAACCGCACCCGTAAGCAGGGGTGCACCACCCAATAGGGCAATCGCGATTCCACCGTGCCGTGCTTGAAATGCTCAACACTGCGTCGATTTTTTGCAGAGGTAATTATCAACAATAATAAAAGCGGATCAAATTCGATAGGCATCGGATCGGCTGCAGATCGCCCTAGAAGCAGCGAGCGCTTTTTTCTGTTACACTCGCGATCAATCTCTCGTTCACACGCTCGACTCACCTCTGCTCTTGCAATGAGTGAGTCGATTAGGAGGCAAGGCAATGAGCGCGGATCCTGCTTTTATAGGCGCGCTGGTGAGCCCGGAAGATCCCACCCGCACTAATCGGAGGCCCTCACTTGCAACGTCCGACCGGCAATCGCCGACCGTAATCGGCCGATATCGGGTGATTGGGCTGCTTGGTGAAGGAGGCATGGGTATTGTGTATGAGGCCGAACAGGACCACCCACGCCGTCGAGTGGCACTCAAGGTTCTGAAAAGCGGCCTCCCTAACCCGGATTTACTCTGGCGCTTCGAACATGAAGCCGAAATCCTCGGTCGCTTGCAGCATCCCGGCATTGCCCGGATCTACGAGGCCGGTACCGCGGATTCTGATTGGGGATCACAGCCGTACTTTGCCATGGAGTTGATCCGTGGTGCACCGCTGCTCGATTACATTGATGCGCACCACCTGAATACGCGGCAGCGGCTGGAACTGATTGCCAAAATTTGCGAAGCCGTCCAATACGCGCACCAGGTCGGGATTATTCATCGCGACCTGAAACCAGGCAACATCCTGGTCGAGGAAAGCGGGCAACCAAAGGTTCTCGATTTCGGTGTGGCTCGGATGACGGACAGTGACGTGCAGGCTACGCGGCAAACCGATGTGGGGCAACTCGTGGGAACGCTGGCCTACATGAGCCCGGAGCAGGTGCGTGGCGACTCACGCGCTGTCGATACGCGCAGCGATATATATGCGATAGGTGTGATGTTGTTTCAAGCGCTGTCAGGGCGGCTTCCGTACCAAATCGGTCGACAGTTGCCGGAAGCGCTGCACACCATTCGTGAAGAGGACCCGGCGCGGCTCAGTTCTGTCAGCCGCGCGTACAGGGGTGATGTCGAGACGATCGTCGGTAAGGCGCTCGAGAAGGACAGGGCTCGACGGTACGGGTCTGCGGCGGAGTTAGGCGCCGATCTTCAGCGCTATTTGAAGCATGAACCTATTACCGCCCGGCCGCCGAGCACGGCGTATCAACTCCGCAAATTCGCACGCCGCAATCGATCGCTGGTGGCGGGAGTTGCAGCGGTGTTCTTCGTGCTCGTGGCGGGTATCGCTGTGAGTACCTGGGAAGCCACCCGCGCCCGGCAGGCCGAGGCAAGTGCGAACGCGGTGAACGATTTTCTTCAGAATGACCTGCTCTCCCAGGCCAGCGCAGAAACGCAGTCCCAAAGAGGCGCCAAGCCCGACCCAGATCTAAAGGTGCGCACTGCTCTGGAGCGCGCAGCCAAGCGGATCGAAGGCAGGTTCAAGCAACAGCCCTTGGTGGAAGCCTCCATTCGCCAGACGATCGGGAATGCTTACACCAGCCTCGCGCTGTATCCAGAAGCACAGCAACAGCTCGAACGTACTGTCGCCATCCAGCGTCGTGTGCTCGGCGAGAAGCATCTCGAGACGCTCACCACCATGCATGACCTGACGGAGCTGTACCTTGATCAAGGTAAGTACGGTCAGGCGGAGCCGCTCATTTCAAAGGTTTTTAATCTACGGAAGCGACTGCTCGGAGAACGCCATCCCGACACATTGCGCAGCATGAGTACTCTCGCGGGACTGTACGCATCTCAAGGTAAATATCTGCAAGCAGAACCAATGATGACCAGAGTGTTGGAGTTATCGCGGAGTGCACTAGGCGAGGGAAATCCCCAAACGCTGGTCAGCATGGAAGACTTGGGCTCTTTGTATCTCGAGCAAGGTCGATATGGGCAAGCTGAACCGGTGCTCACGAAAGTACTTCAGCTCCGGCAGCGAGTGCTGGGTGAGGAGCATCCTCAAACGCTGATCAGCATGAACAGCATTGCGGTCCTCTATCTGAAGGAGGGCAAGTACGCCCAAGCCGAGCCACTCTTCGCGCAGTTCCTGCGGATTTCGCACCGCGTACAAGGTGAGGGACATCCTGAAACGCTGCTGGGTATGAATAATCTGGCATTTGTATATCTTAAGGAGGGTAAATACGAACAGGCTGCGCCATTGTTTGTCAACGTTCTCGAAGTTGCACGTGGCGTCATGGGACCAGAACATCCATCTGTGTTGACCTGCATGAATAACTTAGCTGCCGTGTACCACAATCAGGGCAAGTATGCGCAAGCTGAGCCAATGTTCGATCGCATCCTGCAGCTTCGCCGGCGAGTTCTTGGGCCGGAGCATCCAGATACATTGGTCACTCTGAATTACCTTGCGGAGGTATACGAGTATCAAGGCAATGACGCCGAGAGCGAGGAGCTGTTGTTGAAAATTCTCGCGAGTCGTCGGCGGATTATCGGCGAAGACCACCCGGACACCCTACGTGCAATGAGGGACTTAGCCGAGCTCTATTGCAAGCAACACCGGTACGCAGAGGCCGAGCCGCTCTTTACCGAAGTGGCTGAGAAGTCGCCACATGTGCTCGGTCCAGATCATCCAGACACCCTCGCCGCCGCAACTTTTCTTGCGGAGCTTAGGCTTGAACAGGATGATTTTGTTGAGGCCGAACCACTGCTTCGGGCCTCAATCGCCGGTTTCGAACGAGTATCGCCGAATAATTGGCGGCGATACGACAGCATGAGTCTGTTGGGTGCGAGCCTCGTTGGCCAGAGAAAATACGATGAGGCCGAGCCGCTGCTAATCGCCGGTTATGCAGGAATTCTGGAACGGGAAACCACGATTCCTGCTTGTTATCGTTCGAAGCTAGAGCAGGCTCGAGAACGAATCCTGTATCTTTATCAACGGTGGGGTAAACCTGTGAAACACGCCGAGTGGCGGAATCGATTGTCAACAGGAGCAGCTTCCGGAAGAAAGCCTCTTGTCGTGGCTCGAGAGATCGAGATTCACGCGTTAGCACGAAAGTAAGCGTATTCTCGTCCAGTCCAACGGATGTGTGTTCTGCTTACTTGAGCACATCAGAAGCGGCCAACATCGGATTGAATCAGCGCGGCTGCGTATCTCACCGGAGTACCGCTACTTAAACGAAAACTGAAACCCAGCCGCGGCCGAATAGCTGTTGTAGTTTCTTCCATAGATTGTCGTTGCCACATATTGCGCAGGAATCAACTCGAGCGACACGGGACCTTTCAATTTGATGTCGACGCCACCTGCTAGTTGAAAGGTGAAATTGTAGTTGACGCTGCCGCTTCCGCTAGCTCGGGTACTTCCTAGCATCGGCTGTACAAACGGTATGATCTTTCGCTCGCTGTTCGCGAGCTTTACCAACCAGACGTGGTTGTTCGTTCTATCTCCGCCAGACTCGCCTGGCTGATGCATCGTCCAAGTATCACGGCCCCGATTGCCAGCGCTACAACGCTTCAACAACTGCAGGATTTGACGAATGCCGCGCGGCTGACTCTGGACGCGGGCTCATTACAGGAATTAAACGAGTGAAGTTCAGGAGTCCAAGAGGCGAGCGAGCGATAAATACTGCTTGTTCCGGGGCCGGTGGTCAGCCGGGGCGCGCGATCCCGGCCCGCAAGTTGCCTGCTTCCTGCTCAGCTTGCCGTGGCAGCCGTGGGCTTGGCCTTACTATCTACGGACGAGAGCCCATCAACGCTCGCTCCATGATGAGTCAAATAGGCCGCAATCTGCTTGAGTTGCTGTATGGATTCCTCGTCAAGCTGGAGATTCAGACCCTTTGCCTGCGTCGCGTCGCCTGCCGTTTTCGCCGCCTGGGCGGCTGACCCGAGCAGGGCAAACGCGGCGCGTTCAATCAGGACCGCCGCCGGATCGATCATTCCTGTAATCGTTTCGATTTCAGGCGCCGCTTTCTCGAGTTTGGAAGCGACCAATGACAAGACATTTGCGCTGTGAACGATGTCCTTCGCTACCGATGCAAAGGCATGTTCAATATTCCGAAATCCGAATCCCATTCTCTTCTCTCCTTCTGCTGCGTGATAACGGCCCAGAACTGTGTTCTGCCCGACAGAGCCCTCCATGAGGTTCGTGGAAATATTTTGCCACGTTTCGCCCTGGTCGAAGAATCGCGATCCGTCAGCGTCAGGTTTGCTGGAATCCTAATCGTCGCCAACGGTATCTTCGAGTACTTATAGCTCGGCAGCGTCGCTCGCTTTGTAGCGCCTGACCACCCGCCGGTTAACCCGAAGTTGGCCAAGACCGGCTCGGAACGTTGCCATATGAGTCGTTCGGAAATGAGCTGCAAGAGCTTCGTCGCTTTCCCAGAGCTCGCTAAGCTGAAACCGGTTTGCCGTGGCGAGGTCCGCAGAGAACGCGTAGTGAACACAGCCTTGCTCCCTATGCGTTTCGTTCATCATCGTACGCATCAAATCGCTAGCCATTGCCACGTCTTCCGGGTGAACATCATATTGACCGATGATCGCAATCAGGCTCATTCAAAGAGATGGTATCGGACTCGATCCTCTTAGCTCTCGAAGGTGGTCATGCGAAAGCGTATAGATGATGCGGAAAATCGTTGCATTGCGCGTGTACTCGATGCGCCGTGACATTTCGTCGAAAGTTTGACGCGATTCCTGTGCGCTGCTGATTCCCGATATCGACCGGCCGGGTTATTGGACTTTTTATGAATGCTGCTGTCGTCCATTCTTTCGCTTCACCGCCCCGGTATGCAACTTTCCCCGAACCCGTGGCGGCTGAAACCGAAGTGCTTCTCGATCTAATTGCAGCGGGACTGCACCCCGTTGTGAAAGCGCTAGCGAGCGGGTCGCATTACCGCAGCGGGGCAGCGCTGCCCTTCATTCCCGGTGTTGATGGGGTGGCGCGGCAGCGTGACGGTAGGCGAGTCTATTTCGGCATGTCGCGGGCTCCCTTTGGCACATTCTGTGAACGTACCGTAACTGCGGGCAGTCTGTGCATCGGGGTCCCCGAGGGCCTTGACTCCGCAACTGTTGCAGCAATCACAAACCCGGGCATGTCCTCCTGGGCCGCGCTCACGAAGCGTGCCGGATTTACGGCCGGAGAGAATCTGCTTGTTCTGGGTGCGACGGGAGTTGCCGGTCAACTCGCGATACAGATCGCTAAGCATCTGGGTGCACGGCGGATCGTAGCTGGGGGCCGGAATCGGAAAGCATTGGAGCGCGCCGAGGAGTTGGGGGCCGATGCTATCGTGCCGCTAGATAAAGACCGTGAGTCGCTCGTATCTTCCATCCATAGCGAATGGATGAACGCAGGAATCGATGTTGTGCTTGACTACGTTTGGGGCTTGCCAGCGGAAGCCACCCTGCAGGCCATATCAGTATCAAGGCCCCAGAAAGCTGTGTCGCGCGTCCGTTTCGTCCAAATCGGCGATACGGCCGGCAAAACGATCCAACTTCCGGCTGCGATTCTACGCAGCTCGGCGATCGAGCTTCTCGGGAGTGGCTTCGGGAGTGCATCCATCGACGAGCTTCTTAAAACGGTTGCGGACTTCTTTCAGTTCGCGGAGAAATCACGACTGAAGATCGACATCAAGCCGGTTCCGTTGCGAGATGTAGAAGCGATATGGAGTTCCGCTGAAGAAGGCGCGCGGTTCGTTTTCTTGCCATAGTCAGTCGTCCGGAGCTTCGGTCATCGGCGAGGATGACCTATCTTCATAAGCCATTCGAACAAACGACAGAAGCTGGATTTGACGGCATCTTCAACTTGCATTTCCAGGGTTGTAGCTCTTCTCAGATGACAATCGCTGGGTCAACGGGCAGCGCATCGAGCTATCGGGCGGAATGTCTCTGTGATTGAGCCGTTGCGCCTTGCTAAGGTGCTCGGAGCCACTGCACTTTCTCGGACCACCCGGTCTCAGAAGCGCATGCGCGCAGCGTCAATCGTTCCTCCCCTTGGCACGAAGGCTTGACATGCCCGCCTCGCCTGCCGCTATTCACCACGCAACGACCAGGCCCTCGAGATAACGATTCAGGTGGGATTGAACGCGCCGAAGGGCATCATCACTTCGCAGAAGACGGCTCATCATAAGAGCCCCTTCGAGAGAGGCGATAATCAGCGTGGCCACTGTCTTCGGATCCACGTCTTGCCGCATCTCCCCGTGTTGCTGCGCCTCTTTGACGATGCTTTCCAAACGACCCAACCAGGATCGGAGAGCCTTAGCCACTCGCGCGCGAAGCACTGCGTTCCCGTCATCGGCATCCACAGCGGTATTCAGAATCGGGCAACCGCCTGCAATAGGCGACCGGTGATCGATGAAGTTCGCGATTAATTGTTTCAGCTTTTCAATGCCGTTCGCCGTCTCGTCCAAGTGAAGGAGCCGAACTTCCCGCGCCGAGCCCCAATTGTAATCGAAGGCCTCTGCTGCGAGCTCTTCCTTGCTTGAAAAGTGACGGTAAATGCCGCCTTTTTTCAGACCAGTCGCTTCCATCAAATCGTTCAAGGAAGTTCCTTCGTAGCCGCGTTGATTGAAAATCGGTGCGGCTGCTTCCACAATTTTCCTTCGAGTTTGTTCACCCTTCGTCATAGTGTGGCCTCCGTTACCAAGCAAAGAGACCGCCCGGTCCCAATACGATGGCACTGTTCCGATTGTCTGATGCCGATCGGGACCACCTGGTCTCAAAGCAAACTTATTTTTTTGCTAATATGCGACCAATCGGTCTCATCCTCATCAAAGTACGCATAGGAGTGATTCGATGGCGCACAGTTCAGCAGGTCGGGGCCGAAAGGGATGGGAAACGGTCTTCCTGCTCATCCTTATATCGGATCTAGGTTCGTCGACCAGAGCGCAGAGCCCGCTCGACTATTCGGTCGCGACTCCGCGTCCGATCAGCCCAGCGGAAGGTACGACGACTCCGAGCGCACAGGCTACGCAGCAGCAAAATCCATTTCTCGGAAGCGTGCCGTCACGAAACACAGGCACGAAACTCGAAGTTTCACTAAAAGATGCCATTGATCGTGGTCTTCGCTACAACCTTGGTCTTGTCGAATCCAGCCAGGCGAGTGCGGATGTGCGTGCCGAGCGGTTGCGCGCCCTTTCCGCATTGCTACCGCAGTTATCAGCGGAGGTTCGCCAGGGTTATGAAGACATCAGCTACAAAGAAGTCGGCCTGAAACTGCCGGCTATTCCAGGTGTGCGCGCTTTTGCTTCCACGACCGGAGGATTTGGATATCAGGATGCCCGGGTCGGCTTCACGCAATCTGTTTACAATGCTGAGCTCAGAAATCAATACCGAGCGCGAAAAAGCGACGAACAAGCATCGATACTGAGCGTGCGCGATTCCCGCGATGTGGTTGTTTTCGCGGTCGGACTGGCGTATATGCAAGTGATCGCAAGCGTGGCCCGCGTCGAGACTGCGAAAGCCCAACTCGCATCTGCCCGGGAACTTGATCAGCAGACGGCCAATCAGGTCAAATCTGAAGTTGCGCCTGAAATCGACTCGCTGCGAGCACAGGTGGAGCGACAATCCGCTGAACAGCGGCTCAGAGATGCAACGAATCAGGTCGAGAAAAACAAACTCGCTCTTGCCCGCATCATCGGCTTGGCCGTTGATCAGGAATTCGCGTTAAGCGAACCCCTCGCATATCATCCGCTCTCCGGAATGACATTGGAAGCGGCAACTGAACAAGCTTTGCATTCCCGGGCGGATCTACGCAGCGCGGAAGCGAGCATGGAAGCCGCGGCCTTCACGGCTCGTGCGGAAAAGGCGCAGCGCCTGCCTGTTCTTTCAGTAAGTGCCGATTATGGTGGCGGCGGCGCGAACCTGGGCAGTTTCAATCAGGTTTATACGATCTCGACCAACGTCTCCGTTCCCATCTACACCGGAGGACGAATCCGTGCAGACATCCAACAAGCTCAGGCGGATCTCGCGCGCCGTGAAGCGGAATATAAAGACCTGAAGGGACGCGTTAGTTACGATGTCCGCGTTGCCTGGCTGGATCTGACTGCATCGGACTCTGCCGTCAAAGTGGCGGACCGTAATCGATCGCTTGCTCAGCGAGCTCTTACGCAGTCACGGGATCGGTACGCGAACGGCGTAACGAACTATCTAGAAGTGGTACAGGCCGAGGAGACTTTGGCGGCCGCAAGCGACAACTACATCCAGAGCCTGTTCTCGTTGAATGTAGCCACAGTTTCGTTTGCGCGCGCTGTTGGAAGTGCAGAAACAACATTACCAGAGTTATTGGGAGGCAAATAACGTGACAGAAACGGTCGATCAGGACGTAACGGACAGAGACGAAGTCCGAACGATAGTTGCGGAAGAGGCCGGCAGGAAGGAAGAATTCAACAGGAAAGACCGGCGCTCGAAGTGGTCTCGCTGGATTGTTCTCTTCGTATTCGCCATGGTGCTGACTGCGGGGACACTGTGGTGGCTTCACTCACAAAACTACGAATTCACAGACGACGCACAAGTGGACGGACACCTGGATGTGGTCAGCACACGCATCAATGGGACCGTTACTTATATCAATCCACAAGTAGAAAACAATCAGTTTGTGAAACAAGGCGCGCTGCTTCTCGAATTAGATCCGCGCGACTATGAAGCCGAGCTCGAACATGCAAAAGCAAATCTGGCTACGGCGACGGCTGACGAACATTCAGCATTGTCGAACGTTCCGGTCGTGAACGCCAGTGCTTTCGGGCAGTTCCATGCAGCTGAAGCGGCCAAAGAGCAGGCGCTCGCCGGCCTCGAATCGGAACAAGCGAATCTTGTTGCCGCACAGCACAAATTGGAACAGGACGAAGCGGTTTATGCGCGTGCCGAACGCGACCGGGTCCGTTATTTGGCACTCGTCGAAAAGCACGAGATCTCGCGTTCGGATTACGATGCGCGCGAAACCGAGGCGGCCGCAGATGCTCAGGGCGTGGAAACTGACCGGGCGGCGATTGCATCCGCGGAACAAAGAATCGCTGAACGTCGGAATGTCGTCGTCCAACGGCAGGCGGAGATCGAGGCTGCCCGCAGTGCTCCGCAGCAGGTTACGGACGCACGCGCCAAATCGGAATCTGCCAGCGGACATCTGAAGCAGGCCCGCGCCGATCTGCGTAGCGCCCAATTGAATCTCAGCTACACCAAAATCTACGCCCCGGTAAGTGGCATCATCGGACGAAAAACCGTCGAGGTGGGGCATCGCATACAGCCCGGGCAAGGGCTGCTTGTGATCGTTCCGGTAGATGACGTCTGGATCACTGCCAATTTCAAAGAAGTTCAGCTAAAACGCATGCAACCCGGCCAGCCCGTTACGATCCACGTCGATACGTTCGGACGCGATTACAAAGGGCATGTCGAAAGTCTTCCCGGCGCCGCCGGTCCTCTCTTCAGCCTGTTTCCCCCAGAGAATGCGACGGGAAACTACGTGAAAGTAGTGCAGCGATTCCCCGTCAGAATCCGGCTGAACAAGAGTGAGGATGCGGAGCGTCGATTGAGACCGGGCATGTCTGTTGAGCCGACCGTGAAGGTTCGCTGAGGCTCCTATGTCAGAGGCAAAGCCCGCAATCAATCCGTGGTTCATCGCACTTAGCGTCGTGCTTGCGGCGTTCATGGAGACGCTCGACACTTCTATTGCAAATGTGGCCCTCCCCTACATCGCCGGCGGCCTTGGCAGAAGTTATGACGAAGTTACTTGGATTCTGACAACCTATCTCGTCGCTAACGCGGTCGTGTTGCCGATGTCGGCATGGCTCAGCCGTGTTTTTGGTCGAAAGAGGTACTATCTGGGGAGCCTCGTCCTTTTTACCCTTACATCGCTCTTGTGCGGAGTGGCGCCGACGCTGGGATTCATGCTTTCCAGCCGCATATTGCAGGGGCTTGCGGGGGCCGGGATGGTGCCTGTCGCGCAAGCGATACTCGTCGACACATTTCCTCCGGCAAAACGCGCGTCCGCCTTCGCTTTATATACGGTCGTGCTTGTGACCGCTCCGGCGATCGCCCCCGTGTTGGGAGGCTGGATCACGGACAACTACACTTGGCGGTGGATCTTCTTCATCAACATTCCCGTAGGAATGGCTGCATTCTTCCTGAGTAGCCGGCTGGTCCACGATCCACCAGCATTTGCAGCGGAACGAGCCTCCATACGCACAAACGGCAAGCTCCGTATTGATGGAATCGGGATCGGATTGATCGCTGTCGCCTCCGGAGCATTGGAAGTATCTTTGGATCGCGGCCAGATCGACGACTGGTTTGGTAGCACGTTCATCTGTTGGATGCTGGCAATTGCCACGGTCGGGTGGATTGCGACGGTAGTCTGGGAACTCTGTCTCAAGGAACCGATCATCGAGTTCCGCTTGCTTGCCAATCGCAATTTCGCAATCGCAAGCGTGCTCTTCTTTTTGTTCGGATTCGGCCTCTTTGGAAGCACTACTCTCATTCCGCAAATTCTGCAGTCGCTGTACGGTTACCGGGCGATTGACGCGGGACTCGTGCTGGGACCCGGCGCGCTCGTAATCACATTATTCGCACCGATATCAGCACAGCTGATCCAGCGGCGCATTGTCTCCGCCCGCCTCCTTCTCACGATCAGCCTGAGCATCGTGGGTGCTGCGATGTGGTATTACAGCAGCTTCAATCTTGCCACGGATTACGCTCACTACGCCCTGGCCAGAGCCTATCAGGGACTTGGGTACGGGTTCTTTTTTGTACCTGTCAGCGTGCTTGCTTATTCCCAGTTGCGGCCAGATCAAAATAACAAAGCTTCCAGCTTGACGAATCTTTTCCGGAATTGGGGTGGGAGTTTCGGGATTGCGTTCATCACTACAGCTTCCGAACGCCGCGAGCAATTCCACCAAACGAATGTCGGATCGGCACTTGCCTCAACTTCGCAACAGCTTGCTGACCGCGCGACTGCGGTGACAAGCTATCTCGTTACGAAAGGGTATTCTGGCCCGGACGCAGCAACGGCTGCAGCCGGCTATGTCTACCGGCAATTGCAGCATCAGGTAGATCTGCTTTCTTTCACCGACTGCTTCCGCGTGATTGCCTGGCTGACGCTGGCTGCTATTCCATTGCTCTTAATGATCCGCCGCTTCAAGCCGGCCGGCAAAGCGGCTCCGGCACACTGAATGTCGACGGTCCAATATGCGCCGCTGCCCCGCGGTTACCAATAATCTCTGGACCCGGAGGGCATTCTTGTTCCCGACAGGACCGCGGATCGATGATAGCGGACGAGTGTTTGCGCCAATGTCGCTGTGCCGAGCTCTCACACTCTTGAATCCTGAAATCCAGCGTGATACTTAATAAAACGATCCAGAGAACGGAAGCATCTGAGAGCGAAGGTATGGCTCAAAGAAAACCAGCGAAGCGCACCCGGTGGGAAGAGCCGCCGCGAAGGATAGCGACTTCCATCAAGGTGGTCTTTGTTCTCTTGGCAGCGGCTCTTATCATGCTCGGCACGAACAGGGCGCTGTGCGCACAGCACACAACCGCCCCGGCGGAAGCCATGCAAATGAGTCATGAAGGGCACTTAGGGTTTGGACCAACGGTACCGAACGCAAGTCCGGCGCCAGGTCACGCGCCCCGTGGCATGGTCTGGATTCCGGGCGGGGAATTTTCGATGGGAGCGCAAGATCCGCCCGGCATGGACGAAGTCGGTATGAAGGCCACAATCGATTCGCGTCCAATTCATCGTGTTTATGTCGACGGGTTTTTTATGGATAAGACGGATGTCACGAACGGCGAGTTTGCCAGGTTTGTGAAGGCTACCGGTTATCTAACAATCGCCGAGCGCACACCTCGCGCGGAAGACTTTCCCGGTGCACCGGCAGAGAATCTCATCGCCGGCTCGGTTGTCTTCTCACCTCCAGACCACGCCGTTCCGCTGAACAATTACCTTCAATGGTGGAACTATATCCGCGGCGCCAATTGGCGTCATCCGCTGGGTCCTGGAAGCGCTATCAATGGTAAAGAGAATTATCCGGTGGTTCATATCGCTTACGACGATGCTGTCGCATATGCGAAGTGGGCAGGAAAGCGGCTGCCGACAGAGGCCGAATGGGAGTTCGCCGCACGGGGAGGTCTCGCTGCGAAGCCCTTCGTTTGGGGCGATGAATTTAGGCCGCATGGCAAATGGATGGCAAATACACATCAAGGGCAGTTCCCGGTGCGAGACACCGGTGAGGATGGATTCGCAGGAATCGCCCCGGTCGCGCAGTTTCCGGCCAATGGCTACGGGCTATATGACATGGCTGGGAATGTTTGGCAATGGACTACCGACTGGTACCGGCCGGACTATTATCAGCAACTGGCCGAGGGCGGTATTGCCAAGAACCCTCAAGGACCCGAGACATCTTACGATCCATCCGAACCGAACCAACCAAAGAAGGTTCATCGAGGCGGCTCATTTCTGTGTACGGATCAGTATTGCTCGCGCTACATAGTCGGTACGCGTGGAAAAGGTGATCCGAGCACAGGAACGAACCATCTTGGGTTCAGATGTGTGATGACGCCGGCGCAGTACATGGCGCGGATTGATAAATAGCGAGCCCAAACTTCTGGCAGGCCTTCATGATCTCTGCATCGCGCGCCGGTTGACAATAACCAAAGTCAGTCGGGGAGGGCTGAGTCCATCAGGCACTTCCCTTCAATCACGATCATCGAGAGCAGATCTGGACTGCAGGCGAAAGTAACGTCCCCGTTTACGACGGTGACAGGAAGACTTATCTTTGATCCGTCCGGTTCCAATCTAAACGCCCGAAAGGGCGCTGCCAGCCGACCGTCGTGAATTGAAATTGTGGCTCGATCTTTCTTCCGGGAGTTCAGGATAGCCGCCAGCAGGCTGCATTTGCCCTCCTGCTTCCATTCATAAGTCTTTACTTCAACGGATGCATCTGTCCGGCTCACGTTGAGCGTGTCTCTAAAGACGCCGTTGCCCATCCAGGGGGCAGCCGCCTTTCGAACAGCGAGTAAATGTGCGACTTCCTGCCACCATTCACCGTCCTCTGTCATGGG
>JAFAUR010000099.1 GCA_019243205.1 Acidobacteriaceae bacterium
AACGAGCCGATCAACAAGGACAAGCTCGTCCAGTCGGATGCGGGATATCTCGCAACCATTTTGCCCGAAGGTAAGCGCGCACTCGCCATCAGCATCGATCAGCGAGGCTCAAACAGTGCGGGCACGCTCATCTTGCCCAACGATCACGTCGACGTAATTCGAATTTACAAGGACGTGCGGGTGTCGAGGACGCAAGGGATGGATGTCTATTCCAGCGAAACCCTGCTCCAAAACATTCGTGTCCTCGCGATCGGCCCGAACATCGAAGAGAAGAACGGAGATCGCGTCGCGGTCGGCGAAACCGCGACGCTCGAGCTTGACCCCGAGGAGGTCAACACCATCGCGCTTGCGCAACGTTCGGGTGCGCTCACTCTCGCTTTGCGCAGCGTCGCGGATATGACCGCGTCCCAATCGGCGCAGCGTGCCAACACGACGACGGTCACGATCGTGAGAGGCGCGACACGCGAGGATTATCCGGTTTTTCAGACCAGTCACCAGACCCAATAACCCGCAACCTCGGGCTCGCCGCAGCCCTCTGCACGCCTCCGCCGGCGCGAGGCTGCCGGAGCCGCGGCATCAGCATGGGCGAGCATTCACTCGTGCAAGCCGGTCGAGAGCATTGCAACCGGAGCAATCCGCCATGGTCGAAGTCTGTAAGCCAGCTCAAATATCAGAGTGATACATGTGGATTGAAATACAGAGATCATAGGCAACTTCTACCTCATGTGACTTCAATACCTATTCCGAAGTACCGCGATTTCCCGAGAGAAAAAGATGAATCGCGGATTAAAGTAATTATATCTTTCGACGCCAACGGCCAAGGTTATCTTCTAAACACCGCAACGGCGATTGCGGGAGCTGAGCCTCCACGTGCAATTCGCCGACACTGCGTCAGGGGGGCGCTTTGCAAAATTGCCAACGAATATTTTGCCGTCGGTTGCAGGGAGAACGGCTAGTCGCTTGCCGTTTCGGACCGAGGTCGCTCCCGTCATTGATGCGGCTTCACGGCAGGGGTCCGGCCCTCTCCTTGCGATCATGATCCAGGACGCACGAGCGAAGAAACCAGTTTGTGTCGATGTAGTTGAGTAGAAGTCGAGAATTCCTGAACCCAAGCCGGAATAAATCAAGGGAGAGCCCGATGTCGTACACGCTCAGCACGTCCGTACCCGGCCCAGTGACGCTGAATCCGGGAATCAATCCGCTTTACATAACGACTTCGGGAACCGTGACCTCGACGGGAACCGCCGACGGCATTGATGGGGCCGCCGGGCCTACGATTTGGACGATAAGCAACCAGGGCCGTGTCACTGCTGCGGGAGGCATTGGCGTGTCGCTGGGGAACGCCGGAATCGTCGGCAATTCGGGAACGATCTCGGGGACGACCGCAATTCTGTCAAACGGCGGCAACATCACCAACAACCAGGGCGGCACGCTTTCCGGCGTCGGCACCTCGGGGACCGGAGGGGCGGGGGTCTACATCGTCAATGCCTCCGGCTCGGTGACGAATGCCGGGAATATCAGCGCCCCGAGCACCGGGGGTGCTGCCGTTGAACTCGGCGCCGGCGGCAACCTCACGAATGAGGCCACGGGAACGCTTACAGGCAATGGGTTTGGCGCGTTCGTTACGGGTGCTCCAGGGGCTGTTACGAACAGTGGGTCCATCGCGGGAACTGACGGCGTGGCGCTTACCAAGGGCGGAAACGTCAACAACGGCACGGGCGGGAAGATCACTGGAGTCAACATCGGCGTTTACACCGAATTTGGATCGCTGGGCTCCGTCACGAACAGCGGCAGCATCACCGCGAGCGGAACGGCAGGAACGGGCGTTGACCTTGGCGGCGGGGGTAGCGTCGCGAATAATACGGGCGGAACAATCTCCGGCGGCACGGCGAGCGGCGGAAATGGCATATTCGCGAGCGGCGGGCCCGCGTCGATCGCCAACGGCGGAAGCATTTCGGGTTTTCACGGGGTCGGGCTCGCCGCCGGCGGGAGCGTGACGAACAATTCGGGAGGATCGATCTCCGGCCAATCCGCGGGCGTGCAAATCACCGGGTCTCCCGGAACCGTATTCAATGGCGGTCAGATCGGTGCGACCGGAACGGGCAGCGCGGCTGTGGATCTCGAGGCGGGGGGCGTGGTCACGAATAGTGCTGGCGCGACCCTTTCAGGGGCGAGCTTCGGCGTCTTTGTCACGGGCGGTGGCGGCACGGTTACCAACGCAGGCACGATTTCGGGAGCAACATATGCGGTCGATTTTGCCGCGAGCGGCACAAATCGGCTGATCGTCGATCCAGGAGCCGTGTTCACCAGCAAGGCTTTTGCGAATGCGAGCGGCACCAACACGTTGGAGCTGGCGAGCGGCACGAGCTCGATCACCGGAATAGGCTCCGGCACATTCACGAATTTCCAGACGCTCGCGGTCGATGCAGGCGGGACTTGGACCCTTACCGGCACGAATGCTGCTTCGAACGTGCTCGATGGTGGCACGCTGGTGCTTGCAGGGGCGTTCACGGGTGTTGTCCAGCTGCAAACTCAATCGACGCTTGAAGTCGCGGCGCCTGCAACGACATCGACGCAGATCGATTTCGTCGGCGAGAGCAAATTGATCGTCGACAATCCATCGACCTTTGGTACGAATGTCGGGACGCCGTCTTATGCGGGTCCGCAGATCCAGAACTTCGTCAATGGCGACCAGATCGATCTGAAGACTTTTTCCTCATCAGGTGTGATGTTCAATTTCAACGCTACGACGGGCCTGCTGCAGGTTGCGAACGGCGCGAGCCAAGCGGCCAGCCTGGATTTCCAAACGTCGAGCTTGGCAAGCACGGACTTCAGGGCAACCAGCGACGGTAGCGGCGGAACCCTCATCACCAATGGACCAGGAATCAACGCCGGTCTATCGGATGTATTCTGGCGCAACAGCATCGATAATACGCTCGCTCACTGGACCTTGAATGGAGCGCAGATCGCGTCTAGCCAACAGGTCACCTTCGGAGGCAATCCAGCGGCACCGGATGCATCGTGGAATGTCGTCGGAATCGGTGATTTCAACGGAGATCGAAACGCCGATCTACTATGGCGAAACGCCAGCGGCTCGGTCATCGACTGGACGATGAACGGCGCGCAGATCACGTCGATCCAGAACGTTACCTTGGGCGGAGCTCCGGCGACACCGGACGCTTCTTGGAACGTTGCCGGCATCGGCGATTTCAATGGCGACGGCAAATCCGATATTCTATGGCAAAACACGAATGGTTCGCTCATCGATTGGACCATGAACGGGTCGCAGATCACCGCAGCCCAAAGCGTCACCTTGGGCGGAACGCCGGTCGCGCCGGATGCATCCTGGAGAATTGCCGGCATCGGCGATTTCAACGGCGACGGCAAATCCGACATTTTATGGCAAAATGCGAATGGCTCGCTCATCGATTGGACCATGAACGGTTCGCAAATCGCCGCAGACCAAAGCATAACGTTGAACGGAACACCGGTCGCCCCGGACGCATCCTGGAAAATCGTCGGCATCGGCGATTTCAACGGGGACGGAAGATCCGACATCTTGTGGGAAAACACGAGCGGCTCGCTCATAGATTGGACCATGAACGGATCTCAGATCGCGGCGAGCCAGGCCGTCACTTTGGGAGGCAATCCGGTCTCGCCGGATTCGTCCTGGCAGATAGCGCAAATCGCGGATTTCAATGGAGACGGGAAATCGGACCTGTTGTGGCGCAGCAACAGTGGCTCGCTCGAGGAGTGGACCATGAACGGCGCGCAGATCACCGCTTCCCAGGCGGTCACGTTCCAGGGAAATCCGGCCACGCCTCCCAGTAATTGGGCGAGTTTGTCGAAGCCCACCGATTTCGTCTGACCGGCTCGCCTCTCAGGAGCTCATGTCGGCGCATCCGTTGGCGATGCGCCGTAACTCTCTTCGAGCGCGGCCGTCGAGGAAATGGTCCCGGCCCGCTCCGCCCTCGGGCATCGTCGCAGATGGAGTGTCTTCGCGTAGAATTTGTCGCTTGCAGTGCTTCGGCCGGTGCTGATCACGGCCGATCCTTGAAGCTCCTTGGTGAAGATCGACATCAACAGGTCGCGCTTTGCAGGTTCCAGAGCGCCAAGGGCGTCGTCGAGAAGCACCCATCGCGGTGAGTGCAAAAGCACGCGAGCGAAGCTGAGGGCTTGCTGCTCGTCGAGCGAGAGATACCTGTCCCAGGATGCAGCCCGGCCGAGCTCGTCGATGAGGTGGTCGAGACCGATCCGCCTCAGAGCCGAGCGCAGATCCTCGTCACTGAAATCCTTGGACTCGGCTGGGTAGGCGATCGCGTCGCACAATAAGCCCGGCGGCAAATAAGGCTGTTGCGGCAGAAACATCATGTCACCGCGAGGGGGTAAGCTGATCTTTCCATATCCCCAAGACCACAGGCCGGCGAGCGTAAGAAAGAAGGTCGTCTTGCCGGCGGCCGTTTCACCGGTGACGAGGACGTGATCACCCGGGTTGAGCTCGACCTTCGACTCTTCGAGGAAAGCACAGTCGACCATCGTTCCTGGAAGAAAGGTCTCGACATTTTCGAGCGTTAGCTTACCGGCGGCATTGTCGGAAAACTCGATCCGGCCCTGGTTTGTGTGCAGAGTGTCGAGTGATCGCAAGCTCTCGCGAACCGCCACCACGCGAAACAGCGTGGCGCGCCAATCGGCGATGCGTGAAAAATTGTCGACAAACCACCTGAGCGAGCTCTGCACCTGATTGAAAGCGCCGACCACGATGATCAAGGAGCCGAGCGTCAGCTTGCCGCTGAAATATCCCGGAGCCGCCATGAGGAAGGGCACGATGATCGCGAGCCAACCATGGCCCGAGGTGATCCAAGTGAGCCGCGCCACCCCGCCGGCGAGGCTTCGGGTCACTGACAAGACAGAAGCGAGGATCGTGTCGAGCGAGGCCCGCTCATCCCTTTCTCCGCGATAAAGCGAGATCGATTCGGCATGCTCGACGACGCGCACGAGGGCGACGCGGAATTCAGCTTCGCGC